>JBILWQ010000244.1:0-3609 GCA_044369805.1 Phycisphaerales bacterium | reverse complement strand
CGCATCCGCTAACTTCGTCCGGACATGGTGCTGCTGAGCGGAGGCACGGATGGAGGCGACCGGCGCAAGGTGGTCGAGATCGCCGAGCTCATCGCCCCAGCCCGGCCTCGGCCGCGCTTCGGAGGTGAGTACCGGCTACCAGTCATCTTCGCCGGCAACCGCGACGTGCGGGACGCCATCCGCCGCGTGTTCGGCGGCCCCGGCTTCGAGCTGAGCGTGGTGGACAATCTCCGACCCACCATGGATCGGGAGAACCTGGGACCGTCGCGCGAGCGCATCCATGACGTGTTCCTGGAGCACGTCATGGCGCATGCCCCGGGCTACGACCGGCTGATCGAGTGGGCCGACGCGGCCATCATGCCCACGCCCGGTGCGGTTGGCGACATCCTGCAGGAGATCGCCCGGCGCCGCGGCATCAACGCGGTGTGCGTGGACATCGGCGGTGCCACCACCGACGTGTTCAGCGTGTACGACGGCGTGTTCAACCGCACGGTCAGCGCGAACCTTGGCATGAGCTACAGCATCAGCAACGTCTGCGCCGAGGCGGGCATGCCGAACGTGCTGCGATGGGTGCATCTGGACATGGACGAGCGCGAGCTGCGCAACCGCGTGAAGAACAAGATGATCCGCCCGACCACCATTCCGCAGACGCACGAGGCGCTGGTGTTCGAGCAGGCGGTGGCGCGCGAGGCGCTGCGGCTGGCGTTCGAGCAGCACCGGGCGTTCGCCACCAGCCTGAAGGGCGTTCAGCAGCAGCGCACGGTGGGCGACGCCTTCAGCCAGCAGGTCTCGGGTGGAAGCCTGGTGGACCGCATGCGCATGGACCTGCTGGTGGCCTCGGGTGGCGTGCTCAGCCATGCACCGCGGCTCGAGCAGACCGCCATGATGCTGCTGGACAGCTTCGAGCCCGAGGGCTTCACCGAGCTGGCCAAGGACAGCATCTTCATGATGCCGCATCTTGGCGTGCTGGCCAGCGTGCATCCGCAGGCGGCCATGGATGTGTTCGAGAAGGACTGCCTGATCGTGCTGGGCACCGCGATCAGCGCCAAGGGCGAGCCCCGGGCCGGCAAGCCCTGCCTGCAATGGTCGCTGGTGCCCGAGTCCGGCGAGGCGTCGCCAGCCGCAGGCACCGTGCAGGGTGGCGACATCGTGCGCGTGGCGCTTGCCGCGGGCTGCACCGGGCGGGTCGAAGTGAAGCCGGAAAGGGGCATCGATGTCGGAGCCGGCCCGGGCAAGCCCGTCACGCGAAGCGTGCGAGGCGGGCCGGTGGGGCTTCTCATCGACTGCCGCGGGCGATCGCTCAGGCTGCCGGACGCCGCCGCGAACCGACGAGCCTGCCTGCAGAAATGGAACGCCGCCGTGGGCGTGCACGGCTGAGACCCATCGAACACCAGTCAAGGAGAGACCGCATGCGAACGCTTCCCGTCCTGTTCACCGTCCTCATGTCCCTGCTGTCCGCGTGCAACGTGGCGCCCAAGACCGACGACCGGGAGAGCTTCGTCATGGAGGCTCGCGAGGGTCTGCAGTACTTCGACAGGCATGTCACCGGCCTTCGCGACCAGATCCGCCGGTCCGCCGGTTATGCCGTGTTCCCGGGAGCGGGCCAGTGGGGCATCATCTTCACCGGCGGCAGTTTCGGTCGCGGAGCGGTGTTCACGCCCGAGGGCACGCAGATCGGCTGGGCGGCCGAGAACCAGTTCAACGTGGGCCTGCAGGCCGGCGGGCAGGGCAAGAAGATCCTGCTGGTATTCGCGGACAGGGACACGCTGGAGAAGTTCAAGCAGGGCCTGCTGACCGGCAAGGTCGAGGGCATGGCCGTGGCCGCCGACAAGGGCACCACCGGGACCTCCAGCTTCGAGAACGGCGTGGCCGTGTATGTTGGTCAGCAGAAGGGCCTGATGGCAGGCGGCATGGTGGGCATGGAGAACTTCCGCTACCGTGCCCTTGGCAAGGAAGACGAAGACCCGAAGTGAACCGTCGGATTCGGAAGTCGGTCGGGCCCGCAGGGGCTGCGGCCGCACATGGTGTGCGAGGGCGGACGGCCTCCCTGATCGCATGCATGCCGGAAGGCGTCGTGGAGCGATCGGATCCCCCTCGCAGGTTGATGCATGCAATCCAGTCTTGGCGTCGGTCTCGACGCCGTTCCCGTCGATGCGGCGATTCCGGCCGAGCCGCGCCTTCCCATGCCCGACACCGTGCAGCCTGGCTCGATCGCGTGGACCTACGCGATCACCATCGGCGCGGTCCACCTGATCGCGATGGTCGCCGCGTTGCCGTGGCTGTTCTCGTGGTCCGGCCTGGTCGCCGCCATCGTGGGGGTGCACGTGTTCGGCCAGGGCATCAACCTGTGCTATCACCGCCTGCTCACGCATCGCAGTGCGCGGGTGCCCAAGTGGCTCGAGCACGCGTTCGTGGCGGTGGCCCTGTGCTGCCTGCAGGACACGCCGGGTCGCTGGGTGGCCACGCACCGCATGCACCACAACCACTCCGACGAGGTGCAGGACCCGCACTCGCCGCTCGTGCGGTTCCTCTGGGCGCACGTCGGCTGGCTGCTGGTCCGCAACACCGCCACCGAGAGCATGGAGACCTACCGCCGCTACGCGCGCGACGTGCTCGAGGATCCCTTCTACATGGCCATGGAGAAGCGGCCCATCTGGATCTGGATCTGGCTGGCGCATGCGGCGCTGTTCTTCGCAGCGGGCCTGACAATCGGCTGGATCGGGGGCGGCGCCGTGGCCGGCGTGCAGTTCGGTGCGAGCCTGCTCGTGTGGGGCGTGTTCGTGCGCACGGTGCTGGTGTGGCACATCACCTGGAGCGTGAATTCCCTCACCCACCTGTTCGGCTACAGCAACTACGACACAAGCGATCACAGCCGCAACAACTGGCTCGTGGCCATCCTGACCGTGGGCGAGGGGTGGCACAACAACCATCACCATGACCCTGCCAGTGCCAGCAACCATCACCGCTGGTGGGAGTTCGACGTGACCTACCTGCAGATCAGGCTGCTCGAGATGGTGGGTCTGGCCACGCACGTGAAGCGGCCACGGCATGTGCGGCACGCGGGAAGGGTGGCGGCGCTCGCTCCGATCAGCGGCATCGCGGCCGATAAGGAACGCCCGACACCAAGTCGCGGATGACTTCTGGACTTCACCTGCAACGCGGATAGGTTGGGCCGGAAGCCTGTGTGGGCCTTTCCCCAGGAGTTCATGTCATGCGACAGTTTGATCTCGGTGGATGCGCGGCGCTTGCCGCGCTTGGCTGTTTCGTTGGTGCGGCGTGGTCGGAGAACGTGATCCAGGATCCCGAGTTCGTCGCGGCGGGCGGCCGAATCGACAACTGGAAGCGGGCCGCTCTCCAGCATCCCGTCGAAGGCATCGATCCGGACCTCGAGGCGATCGCGTACGAGCGTGCCGCCCACGTGGCGCACGTGGACAACCGAGCCGTGCTGCGGCTGATCCCGACCTATTTCATGAATCGGCTGTTCTGTGACGGGTCGACAGCGTGGGCCGTGGGCGACGTGAACGAGCGGGAATTCCTTGATGACCGGGAGCGATTGACCGTCTCCGCGAACTACTGCGACGTGACCAAGTGTGACGGGCAGACGCAGTT
>JBILWQ010000021.1:0-13936 GCA_044369805.1 Phycisphaerales bacterium | reverse complement strand
GCGACGCGATCCGCTCACTCGTGCGGATGAAGGAACGCGGTGACGTCGGTTGCGTGGGTTTCTCCCCCAAGTCGCTCGAGGGCGCCCTTGCGTGCATCTCGCACGGCCAGATCGACGCCCTGATGCTGGAACTTCACCCCCTGGACCCCTCCATGCTGCCTGCCGCAGAGCGGGCCGCAGATGCAGGCCTGGCGGTCTTCGTGAAGAAGCCGCTGGCGAGCGGAAGGCTGGACCCCGCAGAGTCCATCCCGTGGATCCTGGGTCATGCCGCCGTGACCTGCGTCGTGGTCGGCGGCCTCCACGCCGGGCGACTCAGGTCGACCGCGGCGCTGGCGGCGGGTTGCCCGGGCCACCGCCCTTCGAATCCGCCGATGGCGTAGCTGCCGGCGGCGGTGTGCCCGGACCGGGCATGCTCGGCAACGCCGGAGGCATGCTCACCGGGGGCGGCGTGCCGCCTGAGGTCGCGGGCTTCGTGCCGCTGGGCGGCATCGGGGCAGCGGGCGTCGTCGGCTTCGCGGGCACCTGACCGGGGATCACCAGCTTCATGCCCAGCTTCAGGGCGGCGGGGTCAGGTCCGATCGTCGCCTTGTTGGCGTCGTAGATCTCCTTCCATCGCTTGGAGGCACCCAGTCGCTCGGCCGCGATGCTGCTGAGCGTGTCGCCTTCCTTCACGATGTAGTCGCCAGGGCCAGCCACCACCGGCGTTGCGGCGGGCGCACTCGCCTCGAAGGGCGGGACCTTGAGCACCTGCCCGATCTTCAGGCGGGAGGGATCAAGACCGGGATTGGCGGCCTGGAGCCTCTCCCACCCTCGCTCGCTCCCGGTCAACTGCTTCCAGATGCCCGAGAGCGAATCTCCAGCCTTCACGGTGTAGGTGGTTTCTGCCGGCTTGACGGGAGCCATCGGCTTGGCCGGAGCGGGGGTCGCGGGCGGCATGGTCGTCGGCGGAACGGAGGCCGGGCGTGGCGTCACCGCGCCACCCGGCGAGGGCAGCGGCGGAAGCGGCGCTGGATTGCCGGCCGCCGGGGCACCCGTGGCCGAAGATCCCGCGGGCGGCGGCGTGGTCTGCGGCCGGGTGGTGGTCGTCACGGAACTGTTCTCGCCGGCGGGCGCCTTGTCAAAACCCTCCAGGCGATCGGGAAGCGATCCTGCCGGGGCACTGGTGGCGCGGAAACCCTCCGGAGTGCCTGCAGCACCCGATGAGGCGGCACGCGCGCCATCGGGATTGCTCGCGGCGCCCGAGGCCATCGGGGCCGGCGTGGGCACGGGCGTGGGCATGGCGGCCCGATCCATGGTGGCCGACTCGCGGAGATCGCGGCCCGCGGTCTCGGCCGGCACCTTGGGGCCCACAGGATCACGCCGCACGATCGGTGGCGCCGAGGCCGGCGTGGCCGGCTTCTTCGCGGGCGACATCCACGCGTAGTAGAAGCCTGCGGCGGCGAAGGCGAGGAGTGCGGTGGCGAGGAGGATCTTGGCAGGCTTCTTCATGGTGGTCCCTTGCGTGGTGGCTCAGGCGGGCAATGCAGCCGCGGTGCTGGCCCGCGGATGATCGGTGGCGGTGGGATCGGCCTTGCGCGAGTACACCAGCGTTCCGGCAATGGCCACGCTGGAGAAGGTGCCCGCGATGAGGCCGATCAGGAAGGTGAACGCGAACGGACGGATGCCCTCGCCGCCCAGGAAGTAGAGGAGGGCCGCGGTGGCCATTGAACTACCGCCCGTGAGCACGGTTCGGCTGAAGGTCTGATTGATGCTGTCGTTGACGACCGCACGGGTCACGTACGTGGCCTTGCCACGGTTCTCTCGGATGCGATCCATGATCACCACCGTGTCGTTGAGCGAGTAGCCCACGATGGTGAGCAGGCCCGCCACCACGTTCAGGTCGATGCGGAAGTCGCTCACCAGCAGCGACGCCCCGGCCCCGGTGCCGGCGATGGCCGGGCTGAAGGCCATCAGCCCGATGCACACGGACAGGTTGAACATGAGGGCCACCACGGTGCTGGCGGAGAAGCGGAGGGAACCGAACCGGATCCAGATGTAGGCCAGCATGAGCAGCAGGCTCAGCACCACGGCCACCGATGCATTGGCCACCAGGCTCCGAGCGACGGCCGGACTGAAACTGCTGACCTGATCCAGTGTGGTCCCCTGCCCCAGCGCCGCAGAGACCAGTTTCCATTCGGGTGCAGCCAGATTGGCCTCCCACACGGACAGATCCACGCGGGTGGCGTTCACCGAGGGGTCGGCGACCAGCACCACGAGCGTCCGGAACGCGGTCCGACCATCCGGCCGGGCGACCGGGTCGAGCCCGATGACCTCGGTGGGCCGACCCGCCTGCGAGGCGAAGTCGGGCTGATTGCGCAGCCGGTCGATGCGCTGCCGCATGTCATCCGTGGTGATCGGCGGATCCACCCGGTCGAGCAGGATGGCCACACCTCCGCGGAAGTTTCCGACGGCGCGGTTCAGGTCGTTCCGGCCCATGCTGCCGCCCACCGTGTCCTTCTCCAGCGCGAAGGTGTACGGGGCGTGGATCGAATCACCCTGGCCCGCGAACGAGGAGGGCAGACGGGCATCGAGCTCGCCCGCGAACTCCCGGACCACGGACTGGGTGACCGCATCCGTCACTCGCGCATCCTCGCCGACGCCGACCGGGTTCGCGCTCTTGATCTGGAAGCTGGCTGCCTGGAAGTCCGAGGTCGCCTCACCCACGGAGAGCACCGTGGCCGACGCCAGCTCGGCCAGGATGGGATCGGAAGCGTTCGCCTGTCCGATCGCCTTCACGCGCCGCTCCACCGCGGAGCGATCCATGAGGAGCCGCCCCTTGGCGTCGGCCGCCTCGCCGGGCTTCGCCGGACGGGTGGTCAGCGTCATGGCCACGCCGCCGCGGAACTCCGTGTCGAAGATGCCGCCACCGCGCTGCACGATGCCGGTCACGCAGACCCCAGCCACCACGAGCGATCCCCCGAGCAGGGCGGGCTTGAGCGAGATCCAGTCGATCCGTGGCAGCAACGCCCGCGCCACGCCCGGGGCCAGGATGGGCAGCATGGGGAGCGACCGCCGACCCAGCCATTCGGTCCAGATGCCAAGCATGATGCGCGTGACCCAGAGACCCGAGATGAACGTGGCGAACACGCCGATCGCCATGGTGACGCCGAAACCCTTGACCTCGGTGCCCGCGAAGAGCACCAGCACCAGGCACACGATCAGGTTGGTGATGTTGCCGTCGAAGATGGCGCTGAAGGCGCGGCCGAAACCGATCCGGATGGCGTTGCGGAGCGGCTCGCCATTGAGCACCAGTTCCTCGCGGATGCGCTCGTAGATGAGCACGTTCGCGTCGACGGCCATGGCGATGCTCAGTGCGATGCCGGCCAGGCCCGGCAGCGTGAAGGTGGCGTCCATGAGGGCCATCACGCCGAAGATGACAAGCGCGTTCACCACGAGCGAGAGGTCGGCGATCACGCCGGCCACCAGGTAGTACAGCAGCATCATCACCGCGGTCACGGCGATGGAGAGCAGCACGGCCTGGAGCCCTCGCGCCAGGTTGTCGGCACCCATGGACGGACCGAGGATGCTCACGCTCACCGGCTCCGGACTCAGCTGGCCCTCGAGCGCGCCGGCCGAGAGCACGCGGATCAGGTAGCGCAGTTCCTCCTCGCCGAAACTGCCGCTGATCTGTCCACTCGCCCCGATGCGGCTCTGCAGGTTGGGCGCCGTGTAGACCTGGCCGTCGAGGACGATGGCCATGGGGCGGCCCACGTTGGGGCCGGTGAGGCGGCTCATCTCCTGGCCACCCGCCGCGTCGAGGCGGAAGGCCACGCTGGCCCGACCCACTTCGTCAACGCTCCGGTACGCCCGCTCGATGGCCCACGAACGCCCGCCCGAGTGGGTGAGGCTGCGCTCCGGAGTGGTGTAGAGCAGCAGGTATGGGCGGCCGTCGGCCAGACCACCGACAAGGTCGCGCGCCGCGAAGAACGCCGCAGGATCCTGCTCGAGCAGCGCCCGCTCCACCGGCGACTCCGCCCACTGCTTCGGATCCTGCACGGGGAACCACGCGGCCACCGGACTCTGTCCGGCCACGGGTCCCCGCTGACGCAGTTCCTCGCGCATCTCGGAGGGGCTCACGCCCTCGGGAGCACGCTCGCTCACCGCGATCCTGAACTCGAGCACGCCCGCGCCCCGGAACAGTCGCTTGAGATCCTCGGGATCGTCGAGGCTGGTGCGCACCTTCTCGTACGCCGCCCATGCCGCGACGGCGGCGTCGATCTCCTTCGCGGCCTCCGGATGCTCCTGACGCAGCGACTCGAGCGCCTTCACACGAAGGCTGGGACCGGTCTGGACGGCTCCGGTGGCATCCGACACGGGCTTGCCGGTCTTGGGATCACGCACCACCTGGGGTGCATCGCTCAGCGTGAGCATGCCAGTGACCCGGCTTTCGGAGACGCCCCGGCCCTCGAGACCCTCGCGGGTCCGCTCAAGATCCATCTCGGCACGCGCCAGCGCATCCTCGGCAGCGTCGATCGCCTGGCCCGAGGCTCGGGCCTGCGCCAGCGAGGTTCGGGCGGATGCCGCCGCGTTCCAGGCCGCCTGCAGCGCGGCGATCCGGCCCTTGAACCGTTCGTCGCTGCCACCGAATCGCTCGGCGGCCTGGCCGGAGGCGAGCGCCTGATCGAGTTCCGAGGCCTCGATCCGGGTCCGCGCCACGAGGGCTGCGACAGCCTCGCGGAAGGTGACCTGAAGGGCCTGCACCTCCGGACTCGGCAGCGGCATCACCACCTCGATCCGGTCGCGTCCCTGCGGCGAGAAGCTGATGTCGAGCACGCCCGTGGGATTCACGCGCTGCTTGAGCACCTCGATGATCTGCTTCAGGCTCTGCTCGCTCCGGGCGTCCGGCGGCAACTTCACCGAATAGATCAGGCTCACGCCACCTCGCAGGTCCTTGCCAAGCCGAAGCGTCTCCTTGGGCGGCCAGACCATGCCGAACAGCAGGGCGGTGAGGGCGAGAACGAGGACGACATGCAGACCGATGCGCTTCATGGGGACCTTGGGAGGGGGGCGTGCTCAGGCGTTCTGGTTTTCGGAGGCACCTTCGGCAGACGAGGCCTTCAGCACCGCGGCGATCGCGTCGCGCGTGAAGCTGATGCGGACATCCTGCCCCTGCTCCACCCTCAGCACCACCAGGTCGGGCTTCACCTCGGCCACCCAGCCGATCATGCCGCCGGTGGTGACCACGCGATCGTGCTTCTTCAGGTCCCCGAGCATCTTCTCCTTCTGCTTCCGCTGCTTGCGGCTGGACATGGCGCTGAAGAGGAACATGGCCAGGATCAGCGGAATGAAGATCCAGAACATGCCCGCGTCCGGCGCGGGCGCCGCACCCGGCGTTGCGGTTGGCGCCGCGGTGCCCGACGCCGTCGGCGGGGCGGGTGCGGGCGACTGTCCGGCGAGCGAGGGTCCGTTCTGCATGGCGAGGGTCATTCGGTGTCTCCAGGGGTCTCTTGGGAGGGTGCCGACAGGCATGGCCACCGCTCCCGAAGCGAAGGCCACCCATTGCACCCGATCGCGGTCCGGATGTCCAGCATGAGCCTTTGCCAGAGCCGGACGTTGTGCAGGCTCACCAGCGTGGGACCGAGCATTTCCCCCGCCTGAAAGAGGTGCCGCAGGTAGGCCCGGCTGAAGCCTCCCGCACAGGTTGCGCAGTCGCACCCGGGCTCGATGGGCGCGGGGTCCTCGGCGAAGCGGGCATTCCGAAGCCGCAGGGATCCTTCCCGGGTGAAGGCGAGCGCGTTCCGTCCGTTGCGGGTGGGCAGCACGCAGTCGAACATGTCCACCCCGCTCTCGACCGCCATCACAATGTCGCGTGGATAGCCCACGCCCATCAGGTAGCGCGGCCGGTCCCGTGGCAGCAGCGGCGCGGTGAAGCGGACCGTCTCGGCGATCCGCTCGGGCGCCTCGCCCACGGCCACGCCGCCGATGGCGTAGCCGGGCAGGTCCACCGCGCAGGTCGCCTCGACGCTCGCGCGGCGCAGATCCAGGTGCGTACCCCCCTGCACGATCCCGAAGAGCGCCTGCGACTCGGGACGCGCGTGCGCGGCCTTGCACCGCCGCAGCCACCGGACGCTCCGAGCCATGGCCTCCTCCACCCGGCCCCGGGTGACCTCGGCATCGGCGGGAGGGCAGTCGTCGAACGCCATGATGATGTCCGCGCCGATGAGGTTCTGGGCTCGCATGCTCACCTCGGGCGTCATGCGGACCCGGGCGCCATCCACGAAGCTGCGGAAGGTCACGCCATCGTCATCGAGGCTCCGCAGATCCGCCAGCGAGAACGCCTGAAACCCGCCGGAGTCCGTGAGGATGGGTCCCGGCCACCGCATGAACGCGTGCGAAGAGCCGAAGGCCGCGATCCGCTCGGCGCCAGGCCGGAGCATGCAGTGCAACGTGTTGTTGAGGATGATCTGACTGCCGGTGGATCGCACCTGATCCGGCGTGAGCCCCTTCATGGCCGCCGCCGTGGCCACCGGCATGAACGCGGGCGTGTCGAAGCTGCCGTGTGGCGTGTGCACGCGCCCGAGGCGTCCCGCATGCTCGGCGGACCGGGCAAGGATCTCCAGTCTCACGGCCATGCCTAGCGCCGGCTCGCCTCACGAAGCGCCTGCCGCTCGGCCTCGTTCAGTGCGTGCAGGCCTTCCCGACGGATCTTGTCCAGGATGCGATCGATCTCCACCGTCTCGATCGCTCCGCGGGCGCGATGACGCCGGATGCGCCGCGTGCGGCTGGTGGGATCCACGCTGCCCATCCAGTCGAAGAGTCGATGAAGCAGGTGCGGCCGGCGGATGAGCCAGAATCCCGCGATCGCGCCGCCCAGGTGCGCCGCCTCGCCACCCGCGTTGCCACCGCCGAGAAAGAGCGTGCCCATGGCCACGGCCACCAGCGTGTAGGCCAGGGTGCGCAACCGCATGGGCAGCACGAAGTACACCAGGACCTCGGCGTGGGGCGCCAGGTAGGCGGCCGCCATCACCACGCCGAACACGCCGGCACTTGCCCCCACCAGCGGCGTGGTCGGATCGTTGAGCAGCAGGAACGGCACGTGCGCGCCCGGACGCCACGCGCCGAACTGGGTGCCCAGGAAGTTCAGCAGCAGGTACATGGCCGCACCGCAGATGCCGCACAGCAGGTAGAAGGCGGCGTAGCGCTTGCCGCCCAGGTACCGCTCCACCACCGGGCCGAAGAACCAGAGACCGAGCATGTTGAAGAAGAGGTGCGACAGATCCGCATGGAGGAACTGGAAACCGATGAACCGCCAGAGCTGCGGCCACCCCTGAGGGAGCCCGATTCCATCATCCCCGAACAGCGCCGACGAGGTGCTGAAGAACAGCAACGCCTTGAGCGGGGGGCTGGACATGGAGAACCGGAGTCCCACCATCCGGTTGCCCTCGCGCAGCGGCTGCACCTGAACGCCACGCTGCGCCACGCCCACGCGGGCGGCCACTCGCAGGACTTCCGGGCCCCACTGCTGGGCGGCCTGCTCGAGGGGGATCGGCGCACCCTGCACCGGCGCACGCACGGCGTCGCCGCGAAGCGGCTCACCCTCGAGCGTGGTCCGGGCGAGCGTGATGGATGCCGGCAGCGTTCGCCCCAGGAAGCCGTCCAGCACGAACACCGCCACGCACAAACCGATGATCCACCCGTTCACGGACCAGCGGGCCTGGCGGTTGGAGCGCCGTGTCCTGTTCCAGTCGCGATCCGCGTAGCCCATCGTGCGAGCCTATCGGCTTCCCGGGTCTCCGCCCTGCCGTCGACGCGTGGCCGCCTTGAGCCGGCGCCGCTCCCGCCAGTTCAGGCTCTCCATGCCGTGCGTCTTGATCTTGGCGAGGATGCGGTCGAGTTCCAACTGGTCGGTCACGGGCGGCTCCGCCTCCGGATCGGCGGGCGCTGGATCCGCCTGCAGGAAGTCGCCCGTATCGACCCGATCGAGCGTCTCCCGGGCCGATAGCCACAGCACCAGGGCCAGCACCGTCAGGGGCCAAAGCCCCGCGGCCAGACCGACCACCAGAACCCCCACTGCGGAACCGATGCCCGCTCGGGCCGTGACTCGGACCGACTCCGACCAGCCGCGATGGGGCTCCAGCCAAGCCATGAGGCACCTGCCGCCCGTCAGCGGGAAGGCAGGCAGCATCTGCAGCAGCAGCGACACCGTGTTCCACCACTGGAGCAGCCAGAGGGCTTCCCAGAGGCCCCCGGGCCCGCGGAGCGAGAACTCCCGGAAGCCTTCGAGCGACCATGGCACGGGAAATCCTCCATCGATCCATCGACCCGTCTCCGCACGAAGCGGAGCCGCCAGCACCGCCGCCAGTGCCAGCTGCGCGAGCCACGGGGCCGCGGCCGACAGTCGCCGCTGCCTGATCGATCCCTCGCTGCTTGCATGGCAGAATCCCCCGAGCGGCCACAGGAGCCACTCCGGGACATCACCGCCACATCGCCGAAACGCCCAGGTGCGGATCCATTCGTGAAGCAGGACCACGATCACCATGCACGTCATCAGCACCATCGTGGGAGGAAGACCGAGCGTGCGGGGCATGCCCGGCAGGGCCGCCCGCAGCAGTTCAACCGCCACCAGCAGCAGGAAGAGCGCGTGCACCCGGATCGGTACGCCCCGCCACTGCACGAGCGGCAGGGACCAGGTCATGGGGTGCCTGGCCACGGACCGCCCGCTGCGGAAGTCTCCGGCGAATCCACCGCCGTCCTCACCGCCGAAGGAGCCGGGACTCACGCCTTCGCCCTCCAGAGCGCCCAAGCGGCGATGCTCTTGCCGTCCTGCAGCGTGCCATCGGCGATCCACGCATCCACCTGATCCGGGGACGCCCGAAGCACCTCGATCCGCTCGCCCGGCTGAAGCCGTCGGTCCACGGGCGCCAATCCGTCGGCGGCGAAGACATGCATCCACTCATCGGAGAAGCCGGGCGTGGTCAGGAACGTGCCGAGCGCGCGGATGCGAGCCGCCGACCAGCCGGTTTCCTCCTCCAGCTCGCGGGCCGCGCAGGCCGCCGGCGGCTCGCCCGGCTCGAGCTTGCCTGCGCAGAACTCCACCAGCCAGCGTTCCACGCTGACCCGGTAGTTCCGGATGAGGACGAGGTCGCCGTCGTCAAGCCGGGGAATAACGGTGACCGCCCCGGGATGCCGGACGATGAGCTTGACGATCTCGGCACCGCCTGGCGGGGTGAATCTCACCTGATCCACGCCGAAGACGTCTCCCTGCAGGATCCGGGTGGTTTGCATGAATCGCCTCGGCGGGGATGATACGCGCGTGTCCACCGACCTCGAGCCCGTGATGCGCGTGCAGGAACTGCACAAGGCCTTCGGCCCCCTCGAGGTGCTGCGCGGAGTCACGCTGGCGTTCCCCCGGGCCCAAACCACCGTGGTCATGGGACCAAGCGGATGCGGCAAGAGCGTGCTTCTCAAGCATCTCGTGCGGCTGGAGCGGCCGGATCGGGGCGAGGTGTGGTTCGGAGGCACGCGGATCGACCCGCTGCGGGAGCGTGAACTCTCGGATGTGCGTCGCCGAATCGGCTTCCTGTTCCAGCAGGGTGCGCTCTTCGACTCGCTCACCGTGGGCGAGAACGTGGCGTTCCCGCTGATCGAGCACGGCCTGACCCGTGACGGCGCCCGCGATCCTCGCGTGCTCCAGGTGCTCCGCATGGTGGGCCTTGAGGAGAAGATCCGGCAGATGCCCGCGGACCTCTCGGGAGGCCAGCGCAAGCGGATCGCGCTGGCCCGGGCCATCGTGCTGCAGCCGGAGGTCGTGCTCTATGACGAGCCCACCACGGGCCTCGACCCGATCACCAGCGACGTGATCAACGAGCTGATCCTGAAGCTCGCGGACGAGCTGGGCATCACCAGCGTAGTGGTGACGCATGACCTCACCAGCGCCTTCAAGGTGGCCGATCGCATGGTCATGCTCCACGAGGGTCGGGTGCGGCTCGAGGGCACGCCCGAGACCTTCCGCCTCAGCAAGGATCCCGTGATAACCCGATTCCTCCGCGGCGAGGCCAATCCCGAGGAGCTGGCCGAGATCCAGCGGGCACACACCGCTCCGCCTTCCCCCTCTTCCGCATAGATTCCATCTCCCATGCGCCGCTCATCGCAGGACTTCGCGGTCGGTCTGACCTCGATCATCGCCCTCGCGGGGCTCTCGACCCTGCTGCTGCTCTTCGGCGAGCTCACGTTCCTGTTCGAGAGCGCCTACCGGATCCCGCTCAGCGTGAATGCGGCGTCGGGTTTGCGCAAGGGAAGCCAGGTCATGTTCGAGGGGGTTCCCGTGGGCGAGGTGGAGCGTGTCGCGCTCGAGCCCGGCACGCGGTTCCCCGTGAGGCTCACCCTGAGGATCGGCAGCCGTCATCGCCTGCCCATGGGCATTGAACCGAGGCTCTCCGCCGGACTGCTCGGCGGGGGCACCCGCCTTGACCTGCGCGTGCCCGCCGGCGTCGATCCCACCACGATGGCGATGATCGATCCCGCGTCGCCGCCCGAGCTCAGTGCCCGCTTCATCTCCACGGGCGAGCAGATCGACGCGGTCCTTGACGGGCTCAACCAGGCGATTGCCAAGGCCAGCACTGGTCAGGGCACCATGGGCCGCCTCATGAACGACCCGAAGCTCTACAACGATCTCTCCGAATCCGCCGAGCGCCTGAGCCAGACGCTCCGTGACCTGCAGGCCATGGTCCAGCGGATCCGCGACGAAGGCGTCGAGCTCAGGTTCTGAGCCCGCCAGCCCCCGAAACGAGAGGACGCCGCGGCATGGGGCCGCGGCGTCCTTGCTGTTGCCCAGGGGGTGACCGACGTGCTCAGTCGACGACGATGACCTCGACCCGGCGACTGAGCGCCTTGGTCTTCAGCGGCACATCCGGACCGTAGCTCGAGAGCGACACGACCTTGCCGTCCATGCCCTTGCCCACCATGTACTCGCGGACCGCGTACGCACGGTCGAAGCCGAGGTGGTAGTTGCTCTTGAATCCGGACTTCTTGATCGGGTCGGTGTCGGTGAAGCCGGCCACGCGGATGAACTTGCCCTTGTACTTGTCGTTCAGCACGCCGATCATCTTGTCCAGGCTCTTCTTGGCGGGATCGCGAAGCGTGGTCTTGCCGCTGTCGAAGAGCACGTCGCCCTCGATGCTCACGTGCACCTCGTTGCCGACGCGCGTCGCCGAGACGCCCTCGATGCCCGCGAAGTCCTTGCTGGCGGCATCCGCATCCTTCCCGCCCTCGGTCGCACGGGCGTTGGCCGCATCACGCTCCCGCTGCGCCGCGTCGCGCTCCGACTCGGCACTGGACAGCTTCGTCCGCAGGTCGGCGTTCTCGTTCTCCAGATCCTTCATCTTGCTGTCGTTGCAGCCGGTCAGGGCGAAGGCCAGGGCCAGCGAGGCCAGGGCGAGCGAGCGGGTGATCATGATTTCTTCCTTGAAATGGTTTGGCGAAACGGCGGCCGAATCCCGGCCGCGGTGGTATGGCACGGCGCAACGGCCGGCTTGTCAAGTGTCGCATCGATCTCAGGCGATCCCGAACACCGCCCTCGCCGCCGGAACCACCCAGGGCCGCCCCAGGTAGACCAGGACGCAGGCCATCGCAAGGTGCGGCCCGTAAGGCAGTTCGCGGGCCTGCCCCCCTCTCCAGCGGGCCAGGCCCCCACTGACGGCGACCCACACCAGGGCAAGGAACGGAGCCGCCAGGTAGACGAGGGCGGCATCCCGCCATCCGAGGACCGCACCGGCGGCGGCCATGATGTGCACGTCTCCAAGCCCCATGGCCTCTCGACCAAAGGCCAGCGTGCCCAGGATCCGCGTGATCCAGATGGACCCGGCGGCGACCAGCAACCCCAGTCCCGAGGCACCCATCGAGAGCCAGATGGGCCCTTCCGCGGCCAGGGCGCCCGTGGTCACGAATCGGTGCCCCAGCACCATGCCGATCAGCGGCATCATGAGGAACGGAACCTCCTTGAGCACCTCGCGACGCGACTGCGAGGCGGTCCAGCCTGGCGATTCATCCGCGGCATCGAAGGTGCGGGAGAGCAGGCCCAGCTGGAGCGCCACCGCGGCCGCGACAACGCCAAGCAAACCGCCCACGCCAGCCGCGCACCACGCCGGAGCCGGTGTACCGCAGGGCCACCCGGCAGCCAAGGCTCCCGAAGCACCGCGGAACGCGATCGCCTGGATCAGCATGGCCACCAGAGCCACCACGGTGATCACGCCCGTCACCGGCAACGGCACGTAGCCGGTGTCGGCGTCGATGAGCCCCACCGCGAGAAGGCCGCCCCACAAGGCGAGGACGGCGACGAGGGCTGGCATGGCCTGCCACGGTCCGAGCCTGATCCACCAGCTCGCGTCCGGGGTCGCCGGCTCATGCCAGGGACCGCAGAAGAGCAGGATGAAGGTGCCGGCGAAGAGCACGCCGGCGCCCGCCTCGACCAGCACATGGCCGGGTCCGAGCCTGACGCCACAGGTGCGGCAGCGACCTCGAAGAACGATCCAGGACACCAGGGGCACGTTCTCCCACCAGCGAAGAGAACGCCCGCAAGTTGTGCATCGGCTCGGCGGCGTCACGATCCCCTGTCGTCGAGGCCATCGCCAGGCAACCACATTGACGAAACTCCCAACGCACGCCCCCAGCGCGAACATGAAGGTCGCCTGCAGCAGCGTGGGCACCAGCATGACCAGGCGATCCATGCCCGGCGCTGCGGCTCAGCCGCCCTCGCCCTGCACGAGACGTTCGAGGCCCATCTGCTGGATGCGACGCTCGGCTTCGTCCAGGATGCCGCGGCACTTGGCCACCAGCTTCTGGCCCTCCTCGAACGCCTTCAGGCTCTCCTCGAGCGGCACCTCACCCTGCTCCATGCGTCGCACGAGGGCCTCGAGCCGCTCCATGACCTGCTCGTAGCTGAGCGGCTCGCCTTCGGCCGCCACCGGAGACCTGCGTGACGCATCCTTCGCCATGATCGGGAATCTACCCGGCGGGCTCAACACGCGAGCGGATCTCGCCCGCGTGCACGCGGGTCCGGAGCACCTGACCCGGCGTCACGTCGCCGGCGCTCCGGACGGTCCTGCCCGCCTCGTCCAGGGTGATCGAGTAGCCGCGGGCGAGCACCTGCGTGGGCGACACGGAGGCCAGTCGATCGGACACCGCCTGAAGGCGACTCCCCCGATCAACCCGTGCCCGGACGGCGGCGAGCCCGATCCGGCGCACGAGTCCGGCGATCCGCTCACGAGCCGCCGCCAGCCGAGCCATGGGTGCCTGCGCGGCGAGCCGAGCGGCCACGGTCCGCAGACGCTCCCGGGGCATGCGGATGGCGCCGGAGGCATCACGCAGGCACGGACGCGATCGAACGGCATCAAGACGGTCGCTCGCCCTTCGCAGCACCTGCCGGACCCGGAGTTCCAGCGATCCCGCAACCCCATGCAACTGCTGACGAAGCTCCTCGCGATCCGGCAGGACCGCCATCATGGCCTGCGTGGGCGTGCTCGCGCGGTGATCCGCGACCAGATCAATGACCGTGGTGTCCGATTCATGGCCCACGGCAGCCACCACCGGTAGCGGACTCCGGAAGACCGCATCGGCCACCACCCGCTCGTTGAAGGCCTGGAGATCCTCCCGGCTTCCGCCGCCCCGCGTCACCACGATCACATCCACGCCGAGGGACTCCGCCCGCACCCCAACTTCCTGGACTGCGCGCGCCACGGCCTCGGCGGAGCCCGCGCCCTGCACGGGGACGCCGATCACGGTGATGGGCACGGACGGAAACCGGATCGCCGAGGTCTTCAGGCAGTCATGCATGGCCGCACTGTCCAGGCTGGTGATGATCGCGATGCCCCGTGGCAGCACGGGCAGCGGACGCTTGCGCGACTCGTCGAAGTACCCGGCGGTCCGCAGCTCCGCGCACAGTGCGCGGAAACGGGCATCC
>JBILWQ010000181.1:0-4804 GCA_044369805.1 Phycisphaerales bacterium | reverse complement strand
TCGCAGCAGGATGCCGCTGTCGCCGAAATCGTCGATCTCCACCGTGGCCGCCTTGCCATCCGGCCCGGTCGCGCCGGTCCCATCGGGGTGCACCACCGGCACGCGGGCCTTCACCGACGAGCCGGTCCACCGCCAGTCGCAGATGAGCTCGAAGTCGCCGTAGCTGGCCTCGGTCCAGAGGTCGTCGCCACGACCGTCGTACTGCAGCCGCCAGTCCGACGGTGTCCAGTGGCCGATGGCCGCATCGCTCTCCTTCCAGCCACGAAGCGTGCCGTCGAAGAGGCTGCGGAACCCCTCATCCGGCAGGCATCGCTGCTCCGGCGTCAGCGGCGCTCCATCGGGCAGTCGCTGCAGCCGGATGTTGCGGAAGCGGATCGGGCTGCCCTCGCTCTCGAGGCAGATGAAACCCTCGCGGGGGTTCATGTCGCGGCCGCCACTCACTTCCTTGCCGTTCACTTCCAGCTTCAGCGTGCCATCACGGGCGGTCACGCGGTACCGATTCCACTCGCCAGCGCCCTTCGTCATGCGCTCGCTGGGCAGGCAGCGAGCCCACCCCGCCGGGTGCGGCCGGTCGGGCACCATGGTGGCCCCGTGGATCGAGAAGATGTCCCCCTGGCCCGTGTAGAGCAGCGTGCCCTTCTCGTCCTTCACGTCGTCACCGAGCATGACCTGAACCTCGATGCTGCGCGTGAAGGGCTGGCCCCGCACGGGCAGCGGATCGCTCCACACGAAGAGCCCGCTGTTGCCACCGGGCTTCTCGTGCATCCACTCCAGCTCCAGGATGAAGTTGCGGTAGGTGTCGCCGGTGCGAAGGATGCCGGTGGGCGTGCCCGTGCATCGGATCTCGCCATCCTGCACGGTGAAGGTCTCGGGGGCGCAGTTCACGTTGACCCAGCCCGAGAGATCGGTCCCGTTGAAGAGCGGCACCCAGCCCGCCTGGGCATGGGCAAGCGAGGCGACGACGAGCAGGGTGATGGCGGCGAGCGATTTCATGCGGCGAAGGCTAACGCCGCGCGGCGTACGATGGCCTTGTGAACCTGCACGTGCTCCACGATGCCCGCACGCTCGCTCGCTTGACGGGCGGCACGCCTCCGCCCTGCGATGGTCTCGCGTGCAGGCTTGGAACTCCCGATCAGGTGGCGGCCGCGTGGATCGACGGCAACCCGCTGCAGAAAGGATGGCTGGCGGCGGTCGAGGTGCCGGCGCCCAGGCTCCTCTGCTGGAGCGGCTCGCTGGCGGAGGAACCCTTCGCCGTCCATCCGGCCAACTGGCTTCGCCCAGGGCGAGCGGCACTGGATGCGCTGGTCACCCAGGCCTCGCCCACGCTCGAGGCTCGCGGCATCTCGCTGTGCCTGCGGCCCCATGCGCGGCACGTGCTCAGCGACGCGCAGGGCTGCCTGCGCTTCCTCACCGATCATGCCGGCCTGCCCCTGGGCGTGGCCCTGGCGCCCGCCGACATGCTCACGCAGGACATGCTCCCCGAGCTTCCCGAGCACCTGAACAGGATGTTCACCGCCATGGGCCCCCGGGCGGCCATGGTGCTGCTGCAGGACGTGCAGGCCGCCGACGACGAGGCCACCCTGGCCCCCGTGCCGCTGGGCCAGGGGGTCCTGCCCCGTGATCTGGTGCTGGAACTGATCGGCCGGCACGTCCCGCCCACCACCCCAGTGGTGATCGGTCCGAAATCGGTTGCCGAGCAACTGGGCTGGCTGGGTCACCAAGGGTGAGAACCTCGCGAACTTGGACAACCCGGCAGCCGGATCGTTGCCCGTCCACCGTCAGGGGGTAGACTTCCCCGCAACGACCGGAGGATCCGGTCGATGCAGGAGGTTCCGTCAGGATGACCGCCCTCGCGTCGGTTCTCGACGCCCGTGTGCTTGTGCTGAACCGGCTCTACGGCGCCATCCGCGTCGTCGATGCCCGCCGTGCCTTCACCCTGGTCTGCAAGCAGGTGGCCGAGATCGTGTCCGTGGAGAACGGCAGCTACGTCAGTTACGACATCAACTCCTGGACCGACGCAGCGGAATTCCAGCGGCAATTCGAGCACGACCAGCACGACTGGCTGCAGACCACGCGGCTTGTGATCGCGGTGCCCAAGGTGATCCGCCTGCTCGGCTACGACCGCTTCCCGAAGGAGCAGGTCAAGCTGAATCGCCGCAACATCTATGCCCGCGACGGCAACCGCTGCCAGTACTGCGGCAAGCACTTCAGCACGCGCGAGCTCACGCTCGACCATGTGGTGCCGCGCGTGCAGGGCGGCGGCAACACCTGGGAGAACCTGGTCTGCGCCTGCGTGAAGTGCAACGCCCGCAAGGGTGGCCGCACCCCCACCGAGGCCGGCATCCGCCTGATCCGGCCCGCGGTGAAGCCCAAGCGCAATCCCGCCATCGCGGTGCGGCTTGGCAGCCCCAAGTACCAGAGCTGGAAGGCATTCCTGGACGAGGCTTACTGGACCGTCGAACTCACCTGACGCAGGCCACGGGGCCAGGCGAACACCAACAGGAATCCATGGGGTTTCGGGTGCGGCATGGGCCTGAAGTTTGAATGTCGCAAAACGTCATTCAAGACTTGTATGACTTATAACCCGGCATTTTATTTGGCCTGATTTGACATCAAATCAGTTTGATGCATTCTGCGTCCGTGGCCTCGCCGCAATCCCAATCCGTGACAACGGCACTGCGGAGCCTGATCGACCAGCTCGACGCCCTGGGGCCAAAGCCTTCGATCGCAGGCATTCAGAGGGCGCTCGAGCAGGCCCACCTGACCCAGGCCGACCTCGCCCACTTCGTCAGGACCGACACGCGCCGCTACCACCGCGGCCGGGTTGCGTGGCGGTCCTCCTTCGAGGTGCTCGTGATGACCTGGCTCCCCGGCCAGTGCAGCCCGCCGCATGACCACGGAGGCTCGATCTGCGCCATGCGGATCATGGCCGGCCGCGCTCTCGAGCGCACCTGGCACGTCGCCGAGGACGGACTGGCCGATCCCTGCATGGACGAGACGTTCGACACCGGACGCACCGTGGCCGGCGACGACGCGAGCGTGCACAGCGTGCACAATCCAGCCACCGATGGGCCACCCATGGTCACGCTGCATGTGTACGCGCCTCCGCTGCGCGAGTTCCGCCGCTTCATGCCCCGCGGAAGCGTCGAGGCACCACCCGTGAACCCGCCGCGCCGCGAGCGCTCGGTCTGCGTCATCGGTGCGGGCTTCAGCGGCGCCGCGACCGCGGTCCAGCTGCTCGAAGAGCATCGCGGACCCGACCTGCTGCGGGTGCACCTGATCGAGCGCCGGGGCACGGTCGGCGAGGGCGCCGCCTACGGCACCCGCGAGCCCGAACACCTGCTCAATGTCCCGGCCCGCAACATGGGCCTTCCCGCCGCCGATCCCGGCCATTTCCTGCGATGGCTGCAGGCTCGGGATCCCGCGGCCGGGCCCGCCACCTTCGCGCCGCGCCAGCTCTACGGCACCTACGTGCGGGACACGCTCGACGCGGCCATCCGCGCTTCCGCCGGACGCGCCGCCGTGACGATGCACCTCGACGAGGCCCGCCGGGTGATCCGCCGTCCTGGCGGCGGGTGGCTGGTGCACATGGCTCGCGGCGAATCGATCGCGGCCGATGTGGTGGTGCTGGCGTCAGGGCACCGTCCTCCGAGTGACCCCTTGGCCGGTCGATGGGATGGCCCTCGACATCGCTGGATCGCCGATCCATGGCGGCCGCACGCTGTCGCGGACATCGAGCCGAATGAGCCGGTCGCCATCGTTGGAAGCGGCCTCTCCGCCACCGATGTGCTGCTGAGCCTGACGGGCGAACGCGCCCCGCGACGGTCCGCGCCCATCTGGATGCTCACCCGCCGAGGGCTGCTGCCGAGGGTGCACCATGATCCACCGCAACCGGCCGCGGATCTCTCCGCCCCCGCCGAACCGCTTCTGGCCCTGCACCATCTGACCGCCCTGCAACTGCTCCGCTGGCTTCGCGGCCAACTCGGCACCGGACAGGACTGGCGGCAGGTGATCGACGGCCTGCGACCGCACACTTCGGCCCTGTGGCAGCGATTGCCCACCCCGGAGCGGGCTCGCTTCATCCGTCACCTGCAGGGGTTCTGGGAGGTGCACCGGCACAGGACCGCGGCGTCCGTGGGCCGACATGTGGAGCGGGTGCTTGGCGATGGATCGCTGCAGGTGGTTCGATGCCGGGTGGAGAGGGCGCAGGCCTCCGAGGATGCGGTGGACCTGACCGTGCGGGCGTGGCGACGAGGCCAACCGCACCAGGCTCGAGTGTTCCGCGCGGCCTGGGTGATCAACTGCACCGGGCCCGCACCATCGCAACAGGGCGACGCGGATCCCGCGGTGCGTTCGCTGATCGATTCCGGGCTGGCCCGACCGGATCCACTTGGCCTGGGGCTCGACACGTCACCCGAGGGCGAACTCCTGGATCGGGGCGGCCGCCCCCAGGAAGACCTGCTGGTGGTCGGCACGCTGAGAAAGCCTGCCCTTTGGGAGAGCACCGCGGTCCCGGAACTTCGGGGACAGGCCGCCACCGCCGCCCAGCGGGCCCTTCAAGCCCTTTTTGCTCGATAACTGGCCGCGGGTTCGCCCTCCGGCCTTCCGAGATTCGACAGTCAAGGGGTGCCCCTTCCCGGCCGATGCAGGGAAGGCGCACCCGACGTTCGAATCCGCATGTCCCCGTCCACCTCGGCATCCTCGAGCGACCAGCCCACCTCGCCCTTCTGCGGCGAGCCCGCGGCTGTCATGCCCGTCGACATGGAGCCGCTCGGCCCCGGTTCCCGGCTCGGTGGCTTCACCA
>JBILWQ010000179.1:0-4809 GCA_044369805.1 Phycisphaerales bacterium | reverse complement strand
GTTGGCGCCCGCGCTGGTGAAGCGGGTGGTCATGTCGGTGCGTTGCGAGGTGCTGGTCACCACCACCATCACGTCGGCGTTGCCGGTGGTGGTGATGTGCCGTGCCATCTCGGCCAGGATGTTCTTCCATGCGGTGGTGCCCGAGTAGCCCAGCAGGATCGCCTCCATGGGCCGGTACTCGCTCGCGCCGCTCACGGGGCCGGTCGGCGGTGGCGAGGCCAGCCGCGGACGGAGATCGGGATTCCTCAGCACCCAGTCCTTCTCGGCCTGCGTCATGGTGCGGGGCAGGGCCTGCTCTTCCTGTCGAGGCAGCGACGATTGCGACGCCTTCACGGCATTGCCAGCCAGCATGAGAGGGGCGATGGCGAGCAAGGCGGCAATCGCCACGGTGAAGTTCCGGTGATGCATGGATGTGCTGGTCCAGGGGGACTGGGGAGGAGTCGTCGGTCCGGATCAATCTAGCCCGTTCGCGGCCAAAATCTCCCCCGAACCCCTCGTTTTGCATCGAATTCAGCCCTTGGCGTGCCGAGCGAGCCATCGGACAGCTGCCCCGACCGCCTCGGACGGGATGTCCGAGGCGTCCTGGGCATGGCCCATGTCCCGCAGCAGCGGCACCGCAAGTTGGCCACCCAGGTGCTGCCGGAACTGCTCCAGGCCATCCAACAGTCGCTCCACGGGCAGCAGCATGGCGTGGAACACCGGCAGGCCAAGCGATCGAAGCGTGCGCACGATCCGGTCACGCTTGTCCGTGGCGAGCCATCCCATCTCGCATGCCACGCATGCGTCCACGGCCAGGCCCACGGCCACGGCCTGCCCGTGCGGCAGGGCCCACGCAGTGAGCGATTCCAGGCGGTGGGCCACCCAGTGACCGTGGTCCAGTGGTCGACCGCTTCCAAGCTCGAACGGATCGCCGGCCTGAAGGATGTGTCGGCGATGCAGCTCCGCGCTGCGCCGCACGATGGGCCATGAGGCCGTCATGTCGCGATCGATGATCCGCTTCGCATCTCGCTCGATCTGGTCCAGCAGTCCGGGATCCTTCAGAAGCGCGATCTTCACCGCCTCGCTGAAGCCGCCGATCCAGTGCTCGGCCGGAAGCGAACCGAGGAGGCGCCTGCAGCACAGCACGGCATGCGGCACGCCGAAGGCGCCCAGCGCGTTCTTCTGTCCGAAGGCGTTCACGCCGCACTTCACCCCCATGGCCGAGTCATCCTGCGCAAGCGTGGTGGTTGGCACACGGATCAAGGGCACGCCACGATGGGCCATGGCCGCTCCGAAGCCCACGGCATCCAGCACGGCACCGCCACCCACCGCGATCACCGCGCCGCGGCGGCTCACGCCGTGGTCGAAGCAGGCCTGTGCCACGCGCATGGCCTCGGCTGTCCCGTCCTTGCACCGCTCGCCACCCTGCATGGTCTCCACGGCCGACAGCCGTACCCCGGCGGCACCGGAATCCCGCGCGCACGCGTGAAGGCGGTCGGCCACTTCGGGCCATGCGTCCGCCACACCCGAGTCCACGAAGGCCACGCACGGACCCTCGAGTCCCTCCAGGGCATCGTGCCACGCGCCGGCGGCGTCATGCAGCACATCCTCGACCCACCACACGCGGTGTCGGGCATGCACGGACAGCGAGTCCGACCATGGGATCAAGGCCATGGTCCGAGCATAGAGAGGCGCCGCGAGTGGCGCCCTTCGCGTCAGCGATTCGGGACCAGCATCTGGCCGCGATCATCGCGCACCGCCACGCCCGCGGTGGGCCGCGTGCCCAACGTCACCTGCAGCTTGAGCCGCTCTCCATCACGCTCCACCTCGACCAGCACGGATTCGCCCGGCCTGCGTGCGCCGATCGCGCGCATGAGCGACGCACGGCTGTCGACCTGCGTGCCCGCCACGCTCACGATCCGGTCGCCTTCGCGCACGGCAGCCTTGTCGGCGGGGCCATCGGGCAGCACGCGACCGATCATGACGCCGCTGCCGTCGGACATCTCCTGCAAAAGCACACCCATGTAGCCGTAGCGCACGCGACCGTCCTGCAGCAGGTCGTCGGCGGCGCGTCGCACCATCTCCATGGGAATGGCGAAGCCCACGCCGTCGTTGCCGCCCGTGCGACTTCCAATGGCGGTGTTCATGCCCACCACGGCGCCATCGAGCGTGACCAGCGGACCGCCGCTGTTGCCCGGATTGATCGCCGCATCGGTCTGCAGGTAGTTCTCGAACACGGCCAGGCCCACGCCTTCGCGGCCCTTGGCACTGATGATGCCGGCCGTCACCGTCTGGTCGAGGCCGAACGGGCTTCCCAGGGCCAGCACCCAGTCGCCCACCTCTACCTGACTGCTCTCGATCAGTCGAGCCGGCACGAGTCCGTTGGTCGGCACGCGAAGCACCGCCACGTCGGTGTCAGGATCCACGCCCACCAGCGTGGCCTCAAGCTCGCGATCATCGGCCAGTCGCACCATGATGCGATCCGCCCCCTGCACCACATGGCTGTTGGTCACGATGGCGCCATCATCGCTCAGGATGAAACCGGTTCCAAGGCCCTGTCGCTGCTGCACCGGTCCGGGCCGCACCAGTTCCGGACCTCGTGGACCGAAGCGAAGCGCGGGCATGCCCACATTGCGCATCACGGGTTCATCGACCGTGCGAATGCTCACCACGCTCGGTTGCACGGTTCTGGCGACCTGCCGGAAGGCCCGGGAGAGGTTGCGGGCGAAGCGGAGATCCTCCTCGGTCGCCTTCTCAAGTGGTGCCGGAGCGGCAGGCGTCACCGCGGGCCCGGTGTCCTCGCGAGCCCACGAGGCCTCGGCGGAGGCCAGCAGAAGAAGCAGGGGCAATGCAGTCCGAATGGTTCGCATGGGATTCCTCCAACGGGGGGCCGCCTACGGCACGCCCCGGGCATTGTTCGCACCTCGGGGTGTCCGGGGCAAGGCAATTTCAAGCCCCACGGGCGGCCGGATTTGGGCAACATGCCTGCCCATGCTTCCGATTCTGGCCGTCGCCGCCCTTGCCATGCCCCAGGTTCCTCGGGAGAGCGCCTCGCCACCGGGCCATCCCTTCCCCGTGCGAATGGAGGTGGTGGGAAGACATGCCACCGGTCGCTGGGGCGAATCCGCCGCCGAGATCGCCGCCTGGCATCCCGCATCGAGGCGTCTGTTCGTGGTGGATGCCACGCGCGGGCTTCGCGTGCTGGACCTGACGGATCCCACCCGACCGCTGCAGGTGCAGGAACTGGTCACCGAGGGCATGACCAGCGTGGCGGTGCACGGCGATCTGGTCGCGGTGGTTCACAAGCCGGGCGGCAAGGTGGATCGTGGCACGCTCGAACTGCTCACGCCTGACCTGAAACCCATCGCCTCGTGTCCGGTGGGTTTCGGTCCGGACATGGTCTGCTTCACTCCGGATGGCAAGCGGCTGCTGGTGGCCAACGAGGGCGAGGCGGAGCTCGACGGCTCGGAGGACCCCGTGGGCTCGATCGGCGTGGTGGACATCTCGGCGGGTGCCCAGAGGCCCGTGTACCGCGAGCTGGGTTTCACCACCTTCGAACCGCAGAGCGCCGAACTGGCCAAGCGAGGCCTGCACTGCGTCAGTCCGCGGGCCACGCTGGCCCAGGATCTGGAGCCCGAGTACATCGCGGTGGCGCCCGATGGCAGCCGCGCCTTCGCCACGCTGCAGGAGAACAACGCCATCGCCGTCATCGACCTGCCGCCGGGGGCGGAGCGCGTGGCGCGCATCGAGCCGCTGGGGTTCAAGGATTTCGCCAACATGGGCGGCCTCGATGCCAGCGACAAGGATGGGGGGCCCAACATCAGGCCATGGCCGGTGCTGGGCCTGTACCAGCCCGACACGGTGAAGTGCTTCGAGCATCAGGGCAGCCTCTGGCTGGCCACCGCCAACGAGGGCGAGGAGCGCGAGCGCGGCGATGTGCAGGAGCCGAGGCGACTCTCCGAACTGAAGCACACGCTCGGCCCCGAAGCCTCGGCCAAGGATGGCGCGGGTCGTCTGCAGGTGAGTGGCCTGCGTGGTGATGACGACGGCGACGGCACCTTCGAGCGGGTGTTCTGCTTCGGTGGCCGCAGCGCCAGCCTGTGGATGGTGGAGGCGGATGGCAGCCTGACGCCGGCGTGGGATTCGGGTGCGCAGATCGAGCGGCTCATGCAGGAAGGCATGCCCGGGGTCTTCAACGCCGACAGTGAACCGGGCATGAACGCCGACAGCCGAAGTGACAACCGGGGGCCTGAGCCGGAGGGCCTTGACGTGGGTTGGGTGGGTGACAGGCGGCTGCTCTTCGTGGGCCTGGAGCGTGCGGGTGGCGTGATGGCGTGGGACATCACCGTGCCCCAGCGGCCCATGTGGGCGGGTTGGATCAATCCCCGCGACCCAAAGGCCCTGACCAGCGAGGACCGCGACGGCGATGGCAAGCCCGATGGCCCGTTCGCGGCGGGCGACGTGGCGCCCGAGGGTGTGCTGTTCATTCCGTCAGGCCAGAGCCCGGTGGGCAAGCCGCTGCTTGCGGTGTGCAATGAGGTCAGTGGCACCACCACGCTGATCCGGGTGCAGCCCGCTGCCGACGCCCCCGCCAAAAAGTGAAAGGGCCGCCGTGCTGGACGGCGGCCCGACCCGATTCCTCGCTCACGAGGTCAGGCGAGATTCACTTGCGGCGGCGGGTGGTCACCAGACCGGCAAGGCCCACCAGGGCAACGGCGCCCGGGGCGGGGATCAGGTTGCCGCTGATGGTCACATCGTCGAAGCGCAGCGTGCTGGAGGTGCCGTAGGTCGAGGTCGACCGCGACGCCAGGTAGCCGCTGCTGCCCGGAT
>JBILWQ010000178.1:0-4810 GCA_044369805.1 Phycisphaerales bacterium | reverse complement strand
GCAGCGCATCGGTGCTGGGCTGGGACCAGGAGACCATGATGCCCGAGGGGGGCGTGGCCTGGCGATCGGCCCAGCTGGCGCACCTGGCCAGGCTGTCGCACCAGACCTTCACCGAGCCTCGGACGGGAGATCTGATCGCCGCCGCCCAGGACGCGGTTGCGGCGTTGCCCGAGGATCACCCGGACCGCGTGGATGTCCGCGAGATCGACCGGGATTGGCGGAAGGCCACGAAGCTGCCCGAGGCGCTTGTGAGCGAACTGGCCGAACTCTCCAGCAAGGCCATGCATGAGTGGGCCGCGGCCCGGAAGGCGAGCGATTTCGACCGGTTCCGGCCGTGGCTCGAGCGCACCGTGGAGCTGAACCGGCGCAAGGCCGAGTGCCTGGGCTGGAGCGGGGGGGGTGAACCGTGGGATGCGCTGGCCGACAGCTACGAACCGGGACTGGCCGCCAAGGATGTTCAGGCGGTCTTCGAGCCCCTGCGCAAGCGGCTCCAGGCGCTGCTCGATCGGCTGAAGGGTGCGCCGCGCAAGCCCTCGAACGCCTTCAACGAGCACGCGCTGGTCATCGCCGACCAGGAGCGGTTCGTCAAGTTCGTGGCCCGGCGGATCGGGTTCGACTTCGGCCGCGGGCGACTGGATCGAAGCACACACCCGTTCTGCGGCGGCAGCCACTGCAACGACGTGCGGATGACCACCCGGTATCTGGAGACGTGCGTGCTCGATGCTCTGGGCAGCACCATGCACGAGGCTGGTCATGGCATGTACGAGCAGGGGCTCTCCGCCGATCGCATCGGGCTGCCCATGGGCGAGGCCGCCGGACTGAGCGTGCACGAGAGCCAGAGCCGGCTGTGGGAGAACCAGGTGGGGCGCGGCCGGGCCTTCTGGACCTGGGCCCAGGGCCAGTTGCCTGCCTTCTTCGGCGAGGCCTGCGACGGATTCAGTCTGCAGGATCTGGTGGATGGCGCCAACGTGGTCGAGCCCGGATTCATCCGCGTGGAGGCGGACGAGGGCACCTACAACATGCACGTCATGATCCGCTTCGAACTGGAGCGGGCCCTGATCAAGGGTGACCTGGCGGTGAAGGATCTGCCGGGTGTCTGGAACCGCATGTACAGGGACTTTCTTGGGCTCGCGGTGCCGGATGACCGCCGCGGATGCCTGCAGGACGTGCACTGGAGCATGGGTGCGATCGGCTACTTCCCCACGTACACGCTCGGCACGCTGCTGGCCGCTCAACTCTTCGAGACGGCCCGGGCGGAACTGCCCGGTCTCGAGGAGGGCTTTGCCCGGGGCGAATTCTCGCCGCTGCTGGGCTGGCTTCGGAAGAACGTGCATGCCGAAGGTCGGCGACACCGGCTCGACGGACTGTGCCGGAAGGTCACGGGCAAGCCGCTGTCGGCGGATCCGCTGATGCGCCACCTGGAAGGCAAGTTGCTGCCGCTCTACGGCCTCGCGTGATTTTCCAGGTTTCCCTTCGGACTGGGTGGGGGTTCCGCTAGACTGCGGGACTCTCCATGGAACTCCGAAACGTCGCCATCATCGCCCACGTCGACCACGGCAAGACCACGCTCGTGGATGCCATGCTCCGCCAGTCCGGAACCTTCCGCGAGAACGAGGCGGTGGCGGAGTGCGTCATGGACAGCAACCCGCTCGAGCGCGAGCGAGGGATCACCATCCTGGCCAAGAACTGCGCCGTCACCTATCAGGTTCGGAAGGGCCCCAAGGCGGGGAGCGTGATGCGGGTCAACATCATCGACACGCCAGGCCACGCTGACTTCGGCGGTGAGGTGGAACGCGTGCTCCGCATGGCGGATGGCTGCGTTCTGCTGGTGGACAGCCTGGAAGGTCCCATGCCGCAGACCCGCTTCGTGCTGCAGAAGGCCCTGCAGATCGGGCTGAAGCCGATCGTGGTGGTGAACAAGTGCGATCGCCCGGATGCCCGCCCGCAGGAGGTGGTGAACGAGGTGTTCGACCTGCTGGTCGACCTGGGCGCCGACGAGCTTGCACTCGACTTCCCGATCCTGTGGGCCAGTGGTCGCGATGGCTGGGCCGCCTTCGACATCAACGATCGCGGGCGGGGCGTGGAGGATCTCTTCCTGGCCATCATCGACCGCGTTCCGGCACCGACCAACGACGCCAGCGGCCCGCTGCAGTTCCTGGTGACCAACCTGGACTACTCGGGCTACGTCGGCCGCATCGGCATCGGTCGCGTCATGCGTGGCGTCATGAAGCCCGGCATGTCGGTCGGCATCTGCCGCGACGATGGCCGCATCGACCGCGGACGCATCACCAAGATCAACCAGTTCAGCGGCCTCGGTCGGGCCGAGGCCAGCGAGGTGCGGGCGGGTGACCTGTGCACCGTCGAGGGGCTTCCGGACGTGGCCATCGGCGACACGGTGGTGGATCCGGAGTCGCCGGAGCCGCTGACCCGCGTGCATGTGGACGAGCCGACGCTGCACATGGTGTTCCGGATCAACGATGGGCCCTTGGGCGGCAAGGAAGGCAAGTTCGTCACCAGCCGCCAGATCAGCGAGCGGCTCGACCGCGAGCTTCGTGCCAACGTGGCCCTGAAGGTGCAGCCCGGCGATGGTGCCGACGAGTTCAAGGTGAGCGGTCGAGGCCTGCTGCATCTGGGCGTGCTGCTCGAGACCATGCGTCGCGAAGGCTTCGAGCTGACCGTGGGCAAGCCCGAAGTGATCGAGCGCGAGATCGACGGCGTGACCTGCGAGCCGTGGGAACGTCTCACCCTCGACGTGGAGAACTCCGGCATGGGGCCGGCGCTCGAATTGCTGGGCTCGCGAGGCGCCGAGATCGGCAAGGTGGATCCCCGCGGCAGCCGCATGCACATCGAGGCGGACATTCCCGCCCGGGGCCTGATCGGCCTCCGCACCCGGCTGCTGAACGCCACGGGTGGCGAGGCTGTCATGCACCACGCCTTCGCGGCGTGGCGACCGGTCAGTCCCAATGCGGTCAAGCCGCGGGCCAACGGCGTGATGATCGCCAACGAAGGGGGGCCGGCCACGGCGTACGCCCTCGAGACCCTCAGCGAGCGGGCCGTCATGTTCGTGCGTCCGGGCGACATCTGCTACGAGGGCATGCTCGTGGGCGAGAACAGCCGGGACAATGACCTGGTGGTGAACAGCGTCCGGGTGAAGCCTTTCAGCAACGTTCGGGCGGCCAGCAAGGACGCCACCGTGGTCCTGAAGCAGCCCCGCATCATGAGCCTTGAGGCGGCCCTGGAGTACATTGAGGAGGACGAGCTGGTGGAGATCACGCCCACGGCCGTCCGCATGCGCAAGAAGCTGCTCAAGGAAGCCGATCGCCGCCGCGAGGAACGCTCCGAACGGAGCCGTGCCGAGGCGATGGCTCGCGAAGCCTGATGTCCACGCTGGTGATGAAGTTCGGCGGCACCTCGGTGTCCGACCCGGACCGCATCCGGAGGGCCGCGCGCCGCGTGGCGGAGAGCAGGGCAGATGGGCACCGCGTGGCGGTGGTGGTGAGTGCCATGGGCCACACCACCGATGAACTGATCGATCTGGCCGGGCAGGTCAGCAGAAATCCGGGTCGGCGCGAAATGGATGCGCTCATGAGCACGGGCGAGGCCGTCAGCGCTGCACTGACGGCCCTGGCCCTCGAGGACCAGGGCGTACCCGCCCGGAGTCTGAACGCCTTCCAGTGCGGCATGCGGACCGACGCGGGCCATGGCAGGGCGAAACTGCAGGGGATCGACGCGGGGCTGCTCGATCGACTCATGGATGCAGGCTCCGTGCCGGTGGTGACCGGTTTCCAGGGCGTGTCCGACGAGGGGCTCATCACTACGCTCGGCCGCGGTGGCAGCGACACCACCGCCGTGGCCGTGGCCGCCGCCCTGAAGGTGCAGGACACCGGGGGCTGCTGCGAGATCTACACCGACGTGGACGGCGTGCACACCGCCGACCCGAGGTTGGTGCCCGAGGCGCCCAAGCTCGGCGCGATCACCTACGACGAGATGCTGGAACTGGCGGCCATGGGGGCAGGCGTCATGCATGCCCGGGCCGTCGTGTTTGGCCAGCGTCACGGCGTGCCCATCCATGTCCGACACAGCCAGCGACCCGAGCCTGGCACCATGATTCAACGGGAGACTCCTCGAATGGAATCGATCGCCGTCATCGGCTGCGCTCTTAAGCCCGACCTCGGCCGCGTGCACCTGCAGGGATTGCCGCGGTCCGCCGGCGTGCAGGGCCAGGTGTTCGCCGCCATCGCAGGCAAGGGTGTCCTGGTGGATGACATCATCCAGACCGAGGGACCGCAGGGGGTGGACCTGGCCTTCACTGTGGAGCACGGCGACCTACCGGACACCAAGGTGGCGGTGAGCGAGGTCCTGGATCGCCTGGGCGCCGGACGGATCGACCTGGAGGTGGGTCTTTCCAAGGTCAGCGCCGTGGGCACCGGCATGCGAAGCCATGCGGGCGTGGCCAGCCGCATGTTCAAGGTGCTCGGTGACGCGGGCGTGCCCATTCGCAACATCTCGACCAGCGAGATTCGCATCAGCTGTCTGGTGCCCAAGGAGCACGGCGAACTCTCGCTCCGGCTGGTGCACGAGGCCTTCGGCCTGGAACTGGGCGAGCAGGTCACGCTGGCGAGGCAGCTGGGGTCGGCGTAGTCCTCCTGAGCGGCGTCCGCTTCGCCCCACGCCATGACCCGCACGCGGACGCCTCGGCTCCGCTTCGCATCCGCCTCGGCTTGGCGCTCGTCGCTACCGCTCGGTCACCCAATCCTGCGGAACGGGAGGGGCTCTCGCTTCGCTCCTCGCGACACCGCTTTGCGGGTCA
>JBILWQ010000177.1:0-4821 GCA_044369805.1 Phycisphaerales bacterium | reverse complement strand
CATCCCTTCGATGGTCGCGTGGTCAGCAACTTCATCCGACAGGCGCTCGCGGGCGAGGACATCACGCTCTACGGCGATGGCAGCCAGACCCGCAGCTTCTGCTACGTCGATGACATGATCGACGCGCTGATCACGATGATGGAGTCACGCGAGGGCTTCACCGGACCCGTGAATGTGGGCAACCCGGACGAGTTCACCGTGCTCGAGCTGGCCCGCAAGGTGGTGAAGGCCGCCGAAAGCCGCTCGGGCGTGGTCACGGGCAGGCCGCTTCCGGCGGATGACCCGGCCAAGCGGAAGCCGGACATCACGCTGGCCCGGAAGGAACTTGGCTGGCAGCCCCGGATTCCTCTCGATGAGGGGCTGTGCAAGACCGTGGAATGGTTCCGCACCATCCGGCTGTCGGACTACCGGCCGCCCACGCCGAACTACTGACCGCGCAACGACTTGGGTTGGTCGGCGAATGTGTCCGAAAAAAGGCATCGGATGCGGGCGATAGTGTCTGGCATCACTAGGCTGCTCCTTCGGATCGGGACCCGAAAAAGTACCGAACGAAAGGTTGACGAGCCGAAGTGAATCGGGTACGAACAGAACCCGAACGGAATCTGGAACCATCGCACGCACATGGCCCCGGCCTCCGCCCGGGCCCCAACAGGCCTCAGGGCCAGCCAAGGAAGGTTGAACATGGTCGCACCCGTGAACTCGAAGGAAGCGCCCCGCAACGGCAAGGAAGTCGCCAAGCCCGCGGCGGTCACCGCCGCACCCCGCATTCCCGCCGGGCCGGGCGGGCCCGCCGCCCCGACCTCCGCTACAACTCGACCTGCGGTGGCCGCGGCCATCGCTTCCGTTGCCGCCCCCCAGGAGAAGGCTGTCATGAGCAAGTCCACCGTTGAAGCCAAGGTTCCCGTCGCTCGCGAGTCCGCTGCCGATCAGAAGGCCCGGCTCAAGGCCATCGAGCAGGCCATGGGCCAGATCGAGAAGGCCTACGGCAAGGGCAGCATCATGCGGCTCGACAGCGATGCGGTGCCGGTGATCCAGGGCGTGTCCACGGGCGCGCTCAGCCTGGATCTGGCCCTCGGTGGTCGTGGCCTGCCCAAGGGTCGCGTGATCGAGGTGTTCGGTCCCGAGTCCAGCGGCAAGACCACGCTGGCCCTGACCGTCATCGCCAACGCCCAGAAGCATGGCGGCGTGGCGGCTTTCATCGACGCCGAACATGCCCTGGATCCCTCGTGGGCCAAGCGACTCGGCGTGAAGCTGGACGAGATGCTGGTCAGCCAGCCCGACACGGGCGAGCAGGCCCTGGAGATCTGCGAGATGCTGGTGCGTTCGAACGCCGTCGACATCGTCGTGGTCGATTCCGTGGCCGCGCTCATTCCACGTGCGGAAATCGAGGGCGAGATGGGCGACAGCCACGTGGGCCTGCAGGCCCGCCTCATGAGCCAGGCCCTCCGCAAGCTCACCGGGGCCATCGCCAAGAGCGAGTGCATCGTGATCTTCATCAACCAGCTCCGCGAGAAGATCGGCGTCATGTTCGGCAGCCCCGAGACCACCACGGGCGGCCGGGCACTGAAGTTCTATTCCTCGGTTCGGGTGGACATCCGCCGCATCAGCCAGATCAAGGAGGGCGACCGCACCGTGGGCAACCGCGTCCGTGCCAAGGTGGTCAAGAACAAGATCGCCCCGCCGTTCCGCGAGGCGGAGTTCGACATCATGTTCGAGGAAGGCATCTCGATCACGGGTGACGTTCTCGACATGGCCGTGGCCGATGGCGTGGTCGAGAAGGCGGGCGCCTGGTTCAGCTACAAGGAGACGCGTCTGGGGCAGGGCCGCGAAGCCACCAAGTCCTTCCTGCGGCAGTCACCCGACCTGCTGGAGGAGATCCGCAAGACGGTGCTGACCAAGCGGCTGGCCAATCCCAACGCGCCGGTGAAGTCCAAGGCCGAGGATGCCGACGACGAGGAGTGAGTCCTGGTACACGTGACTGACGCGGCCCCGGTGGCTCGACGGAGCTGCCGGGGCCGCTTCCTTTCCGCCAGGGTGCTCAGGCCTGCTCGCGAATGGCCAGGTACTTCACCGACAGGTACTCCAGCAATCCCCATCGACCGCCTTCGCGGCCGTAGCCGCTCCACTTCACGCCACCAAAGGGCGCTCGGGCGTTGCTCGGCGCAGGCTCGTTCACGCCGACCACGCCACAGGACAACCGGCGAGCCACGGCTTCCGCGTCGACCTTGGGCCCGAACACGTAGCCCGCCAGGCCCCAGGGACTGGCGTTGGCTACCTGCACGGCCTCGTCGGCATCGGCCACCGGCATGACCGGAGCCACAGGTCCGAAGGTCTCCTCTCGGAAGCAGAGCATGTCGGGCCCGCAGTCCGCCAGCACGGTGGGCAGGAAGAACCGATCGAGGCAGCCGGACAGGGGTTGGGTATGGCCACCGCTGACCAGGCGCGCCCCTCGCGAGAGGGCGTCCGCCACGTGACGCCGCACCTTCCGGACGCCCGCGTCGTTGATCAGAGGGCCCAGGGTGCTGGTCGGGTCCGTGCCCGGGCCGGGCACCAGTTCGGCGGCAGCCAGGGCAAGTCGCGCGGTGAACGCCGAGGCCAGCGATCGGTGCACCAGGAACCGGTTGGGGCAGATGCAGGTCTGGCCGGCGTTGCGGAACTTGGCCGCCATGGCGCCAGCCACCGCCTGATCAAGGTCCGCGCCGGGCAGCACGATGAACGCCGCGTGTCCCCCAAGCTCCATGGAGCAGCGGATCACCTGTTCGGCAGCCCCGCGTAGAAGCCGCCGGCCGGTCTCCGTGCTGCCGGTGAAACTGAGCTTGCGGACACGCGGATCAGCCAGCCAGGTGCCCACGATCGGCGCGGGTTCTCCGGCGATCACGTTCAGCACGCCCGCGGGCAGGCCGCAGGACTCCAGGATCCCGGCGAACGCCAACGCGGACAGGGGGGTCTCCTCGGCGGGCTTCGCCACCACGGTGCAGCCCGCGGCCAGGGCCGGAGCCACCTTGCGGGCCAGCATGGCCAGCGGGAAATTCCAGGGCGTCACCATGGCGCAGACGCCCACGGGTTCATGCACGGCCATGCCGCGAATGCCGGTGCGTCCCGTGTCGAAGGGCTCCTCGCGGAGCGCCCGGATCTCCCGGGCCGCGCTTCGGAGGTAGTCGGCGGAGTACCTGGCCTCACCCTCCGATTCGTGCAGCGGCTTTCCGCACTCCGAGGTGATGCACCGGGCCAGGTCGTACAGGCGGGCATCCATCGCATGCCCGGCGCTGTCAAGCAGGTCGGCCCGCAAGTCAGGCGACCGCGTTGCCCACCCCTGGGTGGCCACGGCCGCCGCATCCACGCATGCCCGGGCCTCGGGCTCTCCCGCAGAGGGGACCCGGGCGATCTCGGCGCCGGTGGCGGGGTCACGGACCAGCAGCCATTCGCTGCACCGATCACCCTGCCAGCGTCCATCGATCAGCCATCGATCCCGCATGCGCGCAGCGTACACTTGCCCGCATGGCGAAGGCTGTGGTCGATCCCAACGAACTGCGCCGTTTCGCGGGCGACCTTCGCAAGTTCAACATGGACATCCAGGGACAGATGGCCCGGCTCGGGGCCTCGCTCGGAAGCCTTCAGCAGACCTGGCGCGATCAGGAGCAGGCAAAGTTCGCCGAGGAGTTCGAGCAGACCATGCGATCGCTGCAGCGCTTCCTGAAGGTCAGCGAGGAGTTCGTGCCCTTCCTGGTGCGCAAGGCCGAGCGCATCGAGGAATACCTGAACCAGCGCTGAGGCATGGAACCCACGCAGGCGAACGTGATCTCGGTGGACGTGCTGCAGCGCCTCCGCGCGGCCATGGTGCGTTGTCACGAGGACATGGGGCTTGTGCTCGCCGAGGCGGATTCCGAGGTGGATCGTGCGGTCGTCTGGGTCGAGCGGGAGCGGGTCATGCACTGGCGAAGCCGCATCCAGCGCCTGGGTGAGCAGGTCAACGACGCCCGCAGCGCGCTGTTCCGCAAGGAGACGGTGACCAGCAGCAAGGACTCCCGCCCGAGCGTGATCGACGAGAAGAAGGCGCTCGAGCGGGCAAGGGCGATGCTGGCCGACGCCGAGCAGCGCCTGCAGCGGAGCCGAAGCTGGTCCGTGTCGCTTCCCAGGGACCAGGCCCTGTACAAGGGGGGCACGGCCGCCCTGGCGAGCATGGTCGAGCGGGAGTTGCCCGCCGCGATCGCCGCTCTGGAGCGCATGAGCCGGGCCCTTGAGGCCTATCAGCGGGGACCGGCGCCCGATCTCGCCTCGATGCTGGACGCCGCTTCGGAGGCTCCGTCCGCCTCGGGTTCCATGCGGCGAGGTGGGGAACCGGCTCCAGATCGGGGGGACTCGCCATGAGCGTCGAGGGCGCGCGCATGCGACTGCAGGGCTCCCTCAAGGAACTGCTGATGAAGTGGTCCGAGGTCGAGCCTCTCTGGCGGGATGCGACCAGCGAGAACTTCCGCCGCCGCTACATCGAGTCGCTCGAGGCGGCCGTGAAGGCGGCCCTGCCCGCCATGGAGAAGATGGCGGAGACGCTGCACCGGGTTCGCATGGAGTGTGGTGACCCGCGTTGAGCCGCCAGGACGTTGAACTAGACTCGGCTCGAGGCCGCGGCATGTCGATCGATCCCATCGCAGAACTGGCCCAACGGTGGACCCGACTCGGACAGGCCGCGTCGCATCTTCATGCCCAGACCCTGAAGGATGACGTGGAGTTCCGTGCGGCCACGGAGTCGGAGGCGGCGCATCATGCCCAGGCCGTCGCCGCCCTCGGCGCCCGTCTGCACGACACCCTCGCCAGGGCCGCCAG
>JBILWQ010000176.1:0-4829 GCA_044369805.1 Phycisphaerales bacterium | reverse complement strand
ACCTCGAGTTCGAGCGCGTGAAGCGTCTCCGCACGGATCGCGGCTGGCTCGACGAGGCCTCGGGATGCGCCGTGAAGGTGATTCATCTGCTGCTGATGGAGTTGCCCGACGACCGGCCCTATCGCGTGATCTTCATGCACCGTCCCATGGCCGAGGTGATCCGCTCGCAGGCGCTGATGCTCGGTCGCAGCGGTCGCGCGGGCGCCTCGCTTCCCCCGGAGCGGCTTGCGCAGGTGTTCGAGTCGCAACTCGCGCAGGTGCGCGCGTGGCTGAAGGCTCGGCCGTGCTTCGCGGTGCTCGACCTGCAGCACGCCGAGGTTGTCACGCGACCACTCGAGCAGGCCCAGCGCGTGCGCGACTTCCTTGGGATCCCGATGGATACGCAGGCGATGGCCTTGGCAGTCGATCCGTCGCTGCACCGCAACCGCGGGAGCTGACGATCAGTCGAGTCGCTGGTCCAGCGAGCGTGCGAGCGCCCTCCAGCCCCATGGGGCCGTTTCCGCCTCGCCAGGACCACGCGAGGGCCTTACTCGGAGGATCCGCTCGAGCAGGCCGTTGGCCCTGGCATCGTGGCGCTCGGCGGCTTCGGGATCCCCGGTGGCACGGCAGGCGATCGCCAGGAAGCGGTGCGCGTCGACCATACCGGGTTGCAGGGTGATCGTGAACTCGAGCGACGTGCGGGCATGCTTCAGGTCCCCGAGCCAGGCGAGGCTGATGCCCAGCAGGAAGTGCGCCTCGGGTAGCGCCTGCCTCAATTCGGCGGCCCGTAGCGTGTGATCGATCACATCCGCATGCCGGCCATGCAGCAGCGCCTCCCGCGCCTGGGCCATGGCAACCAGCGGATTGTCCGGTTCATGCGTCGCGGCTCGGGCCAGCGTGGCCGCGGCCTCCTCGCGCCCGAGTGCCGTGAGCGTCTGACCAAGTTGCAGCAGGTCCTCGGGTGGTACCGATCCCGCCGCCATCAGGGCATCCACCCTGCGCGATGCCTCCTGCGTCTTGCCCAGCTGGATCAGGGATGCCGCGTGCAACAGTTGCATCGCGGGATCTTCGGCGGCGGAAACGGTCAGTCGCTGCAACGCCTCGATGCAGGCCTCGTGCCTGCCGGCGGCGTACAGCATCTTCGCCAGATCCGCACGGTAGCGCGTCTCGGTGGGGCACGCCTCGACGAGGCCCTCAAGGATCGGCACAGCCTCCGCGGCCCGTCCCGTGAAGGCGAGCACGACCGCATGGTTGAAGCGCGTCTCGCGCCGCACCAGATCCAGTTGCAGCTGCACGCCCTGCGTTGGAGCCGCCATGTAGCCAAGATCGATGAGCTGCTGGATCGCGTCCTGCGAATCGAAGGGGTTCTGACGCATCGCGGCCGGATGCATGGCTGCATCGCCCTCCACGTCGTCCCAGCTTTCGATGGGCTCGGGCACCGGCCCCGCGTCGAGGCACTCCGCCAGCACGCGGCCCTGCATGTCACGGCCCGCGGGAAGACCCATCAGCGCCAGCGCCGTGGGAGTCACGTCGAGCAGGCCAGGCGCGTTCGCGATGGCGCCGCCACGGACACCCGGTCCGGCCATGACCAGCACGCCAAGCGGCCGATGCCACTGCGCTTCCTGCGCGGCTCGCTCCTTCAGATCCGACGTGTCGATCACCGGCCTGCGATGATCGGAGTGGAAGCCGTGATCTGAAAGCAGCATCACGGTGGTGTCCGGCCCAGCTGCGTCGAGCAGTTCGCCGAGCATGCGATCGTGCGTCTCGTAGATGCGGTCCATCACCCCCGAGAAGGCGCGCATCTCCGCGGCGGTGACATGTCTCATGCGCGGCGGCACGAACTGCATGAAGTGATGCCCGACGGTGTCGATGGTCTCGTAGAACACCATGGCCGCATTCCACGCGGGTTCGGTCCGAAGGGTCGCGAGTGCAGCCTGGTGCACCGCATGCATGCGGGCGAGTTGCGCGGCCAACTGCCGGGGCCGGGGGTCGTCGGATCGCAGCGACCGCAGGTCCGGGATGTATCGGGCCAATTCGTCGATCCCGATCGAGTCGGGATGCCGGCGGCAGTCGGCGATGGCGGACGCGTGGTGCGCAGGGTGCACCACGCCCTCGGGCAGGGGCCAGGCATCCGTCGATCGCGCCGGAGCGCCCTCCTGAAGCATGTTGGACACGCAGATGCCGCGAACCGGTTCCGCCGGATGCGAGGCGTACCAGCCCACCACATGCACCATGCGTTCGGACTGGCTCAGGATGTTCCAGAGGGCCTTGGTTTGCCGCGAGGTGCTCGCGGCGATGCGCACGCCATCACCGGTCGGCCGAGGCTCCAGAAAGTTCAGGATGCCGTGATGATCGGCCGTCTTGCCCGTGGCAACCGAAGTCCAAAGGAGGGGAGAGAGGATGGGCTGCAGCGTGGCCAGGTCGGAGCGGACGCCTCTGGCCAGCACCTGGGCCAGCCGGGGCATCCGCTTGGTGTTCAGGAGGGGGTCGAGTCGCCGCCAGTCGGCGGCGTCCCAGCCCACGATCAGAAGCTTTCGAGCCATTGCCAGAGGATGGGACGGAGTCTTGCCTGTCGCAAGTGAGGGGAATCTGTGCGATTTGAGTGAATTTCCAGCAGGCGTTTTGACATCGACAAGAATCGGGCTACCTCTGCCATTTGGAGACGGTTTCCCTTCGATGCATCCCAGCATCGGCCGTCGTCAAGCGCCGACTTTCCCTGACGGCGTTGCCTGTATCTCACCCCTCCGGAGTTCCCATCATGAAGTCGGTTTCCGATCGTCTCAGTCGTCATTTCGCGGCCTGCGCTGCCGCCGCCGTAGCGGCGACCGCCGTGACCAGCGGTTCCGAGGCAGCCATCGTGTACAGCGGCATCCAGAACATCGCAGTTCCCGCGACCACGGATGGCGTTTACCTCAACCTGATCACGGGCGAGAACAGCAGTGCCCCGGTCGCCGGGTGGCACATCAACCCCTGGGGCACGACGGGGCTGCGATTCGGCACCAACTATCCGGTGCCGGACACCTATTACGTTGGCCTCACGCCGGCTGGCTCGAGTTCCGGTGGCACCGCGGTGAACCTGGCCCTCGGTTCGTTGATCAAGTTCGACGGCACCTCGACGGCTGGAGCCTCGAGCATGAACGCCGCCTATGGGTGGTCCTACTCAAGCAGCGCGGCTTCCTTCGGCATCGCGACCCAGCAGTGGAAGTTGAATTCGGACAACTACCTCGGCGTGCTCGCCCTTGAGGGCGATGGATCGGTGCTGAAGGCGTGGGTGCGGATCAATGTGGGTGCAACGAACCTGCAGCGAACCATCGTGGACTGGGGTTACGAGCTCAACGGTGGTGACCTGGTGGTGGGCGCGGTTCCATCGCCGGGCGCGGCGGCTCTGCTGGCGATCGCCGGCGTGGTCGGTCGTCGTCGTCGGGCCTGACGCTCACGGCAGCTCCGTACAAGGGTCGAATCGAGCCGGCGGCCTTTGGTGGGCCGCCGGCTTTCGTTTTGGGGTAGGGCGGGGCCTTCAGGGGCGGTGGCCGACCAGCATCGACCACGGCGGCAGACTCACCTCGCCCGACATCGTGCGCAGCGCGGCGGTGCCGGCGGTCTTGGCATCCACCACCACCTGCCAGCTGCCTGCGGGCAGGCGAAGCGTGCGTGGCGTGGGCTCGCCGTTGTAGGCCACCACGATCGAGCGCCAATCGTCGCCGCACACGGAGCCATCGATGGTGAAGGCCACGGGCGAATCGCCGTCGAGGAAGCGGATCGCCCGCCGCACCTCGGCGTCGTCGTCCATGCGGAAGGCGGGGTGAGCCCGACGCAGCGCCACCAGTCCGCGCACGAAGTCGTGCACGTCGCGGTACTGGGCCTTGCGCCCCCAGTCGAAGCGGTTCACCTCGTCGCCGGCGTCGTAGCTGTTGTGGTTGCCGCCCTTGGTGCGGGCGAAGTCGCAGCCCCCGTGCAGGAAGGCGATGCCCTGGCTGGTGAGCACCATGCCCATGGCCAGGCGGGCCATGGCGCGGCGAGTCGCGTCGTCGGCCGATGGCTGGGCCTTCACCAGCTTATCCCACAGCGTCAGGTTGTCGTGGGCGCTGCAGTAGTTCACCGTCTCGGTGGGCTCGCGCGTGAAGTCGTCGATGGCGCCCATGACGCCGCGCTTCACGGCGCCGGCATCGCCGCCCGGACCGGTGGCGAAGCCGGGGGCGGTGCCATCGAGGTCGCCGCGGATGGCGTTCCGCAGGTGGTCGTTGAACACCGCCATGCGCGAACCCTTCTGCGCACCCTTGCCGAAGCGGATCGGTCCGCCGCCGGTCCAGGGCTCGCCGTAGAGGGTGGCATCCTTCCGAAGGCCGGCCACCCGGGCGCAGATGGCCTGCACCGTCTCGGGGGTGTGCGTGCCGATCAGGTCGAAGCGGAAGCCGTCCACCCGGTAGTCGCGTGCCCAGTGCTCCAGGCTGTCCAGGATGTACTTGCGGACCATGGGTCGCTCGTCGGCGATCGCGTTGCCGCAGCCCGAGTCGTTGAGCAGCGAGCCGTCCGGGGCGGTGCGATGGAAGTAGAACGGAACGGTCTGGTCGAAGGGCGACCACTTCCCGGTGCTGTTGGTGTGGTTGTAGACCACATCCAGGATCACGCGGATGCCCTCGCCATGCAGCCGCTGGATGGCCTGCCGAAGATCGCGGATCGGCTGCAGCGGATCGCCCTGCAGGGTGGCGTAGTCGCTCTCGGGCACGTTGAAGAGCGCGGTCCAGTAGCCCCAGTTGTATTCGCGAGGCTTGTTGGTGGTGAAATCGTGCACGGGCAGCAGGTGCACCGCGGTCACGCCCAGATCCTTCAGGTGGGCCAGTCCGCTGGTG
>JBILWQ010000175.1:0-4831 GCA_044369805.1 Phycisphaerales bacterium | reverse complement strand
GACATCGTGAGCGTGCATCGCAAGGTGAGCACGGACAGCGAGGCCGCGCTGCTTCGTGTGGACACGCTGGGCGCGGGCACGCCGATCAGCATCGGGCAGACCACGGTGCTGGATGCGAGCGATCCGATCCTTTCCAAGCGTGGCAACCTGGATGGTGTGGGGGGCGAGGACGTGTTCCTGGTGGTGCAGCCGGCGAGCGGAAGTCTGACGAGTTTCACCGAGTCGAATCCCTTCGTGAAGCCCTACCTGTCGCAGCAGGATGCGCGGCCAGGGGACCTGGATGGAAGCGGCACCATCGATGCGGGCGACATCGCCGTGCTGCTGCTGCGCTTCGGCACCGCCGACGCAGCCGCCGACCTCGACGGCAGTGGCGTGGTCGATGCCGGCGACATCGGCGTTCTGCTGCTGCTGTTCGGGTGAGGGGTGTCCTGAGCTCTCTCGGTTAGCCTTGCTCCAATGATGGCGGAAGCCGCAGGTGACGGAGGCCATCCGGGCCCGAACCAGCCGGATCACACCATGGCGATGGGCACCGTGGCCATCGCCTCGGGTGCTCCCATCCCGTTCGCTCCGGAAGTGCATGAGGAGGAGGCGGGCGAGTCGGTCGGCCCGTTCCGGCTGGTGGAACGTCTTGGACGCGGCACCTTCGGCAGCGTGTGGCGCGCGGTGCGCACGGAACCCTTCGACCAGGAGGTGGCCGTCAAGATCATGCGGAAGGACGTGGCTTCGGCGGAGGGCCCCGCAGCCACGCAGGCGAGGTTCGATCTGGAGCGGCAGGTGCTTGCGGAACTGGATCATCCAGGCATTGCGCGGGTGTTCGACGGCGGCATCTCGGAGAAGGGCAGCAACTTTTTCGTCATGGAACTGGTGCGTGGCGTGCCCATCACGCAGTTCTGCGACGCGAACCGGCTGAGCATCCGTGATCGCCTCGAGCTGTTCATTCAGGTGTGCGAGGCGGTGCACTACGCCCACCAGCATGGCGTGCTGCACCGCGACCTGAAGCCCGGCAACATCCTGGCGTTTCAGGTCGAGGGCGAGCGGGCACTGGGGAGCAGCGCCTTCAAGGCGAAGGTGATCGACTTCGGTCTGGCCAAGGTGACGCTGCGAGCAAGTTCGGTTCGGCACCAGTTCGTCGAGCGGGGCCTGGCTCTGGGCACGCCGGAGTACATGAGTCCGGAGCAGGCCGCAGGTGAAGCGGGGGTGGACGGGCGATCCGACATCTACGGCCTTGGAGCGGTGCTCTACGAGCTGCTGGTGGGTGCGGCCCCGTTCGATGCCAAGTCGCTTCGCAGCCGTGGACTGGAGGCCATGGTCAAGGCCCTCCGCGAGTCCGACCCACCATCCCCCAGCGAACGTCTGAGTTCGCTGGCCTCGGTGGCGGAGCCGGCCCTGAGGAGTTCGGTGACCGACCTGTGCCGGGCGCGGGGACTGGATCCGCGGCGGCTTTTGGACCTGCTCCGCCGCGAGCTGAACCTGCTTCCGATGAAGGCCATGAGGCGGAATCCTGCGGACCGCTACCGGTCGGCCGTTGAGATGGCGGACGATGTCCGAAACTACCTTGACGGTCGTCCGCTGATCGCCGCGCCGCCCTCGGCCGTCTATCGCGCACGCAAGTTCGTGCGGCGACACTGGGGTGGCGTGCTGGCCACCGCCGCGGTGGCGGCGTCGTTGGTGGCCGCCACGGTGCTCAGCACCTGGTTTGGCGTGGCCGAGGCGAAGGCCCGGCGGCTTGCCGAGCAACGCGAGCGTCAGACGCGCGAGGTGGCCCGCTTCCAGCAGGACATGCTGGCGCAGGTGGATCCTCGACTGGCCGGCATCGACCTGCTGAAGTCGCTGGAGCGTCGACTGGACGAGGGGCTGAAGGATCGCGGTGTCTCGGAAGCGGAGCGGTTGGCCGCGGTCGAGCGACTTCGGCGGGACCTGCTTGACGTGAACCCCACAGATGCCGCCGCGGACTTCATGGATCAGGTGATCCTGCGGCCGGCTGCGGGCACTGCGGATCGCCAGTTCGGGGACCAGCCACTGGTTCGCGCGGGACTTCAGCAGGCACTGGCCCGGACGTACTTCTCGCTGGGGCTTGCGGAACAGGCATGGCCGTTGCAGGGAAGCGCCCTGAGCATCCGTGAGCAGCTGCTTGGCGGCGAGCATCGCGACACGCTGGATTCAACGGCGTGGGCTGGCCGGATCCGCCTGGACCTTCAGGATGCCGCGGGGGCCGAGCGATACCTGACTGCAGCCAAGGATGCCCGCGAGCGGCTCTTCGGGCGCGGGGATCCTGACACGCGTGACAGCCTGCGCAGCATGGTGGCCCTGGAGGCCAGCCGGAAGCGTTGGGAGCCCGCGATCGCGCTTTCGCGCGAACTGCTCGCGGGCGCCTTCGCCGAGGGCGCTGAGGAACGTTGGCGGACCTCGGCTTCGCTCGGCACGCTGCTGCTCAATCAGGGTGATCCGATGGAGGCTGTGCGCGTCCTGCAGCCAGTGCAGGCCGCGCTGGCGGCGGAACGCAATCCCGATCCCCGGCTCTCCATGCTTGTCCTGAACAACCTGGCCCACGCCCAGAAGGTTGCGGCCCAGACCCTGGAGCGGACAGGGGATGCTGGTGCGGAACCCATGTGGCAGGCGGCGGAGCGGACCTATGGAACCCTGCTGCAGGCCGCCTCGAGGGAGCTGGGTGACGAGCACCCCGACACGCTCCGATACCGGAACAACCTGTCCATGCTGCTCATCGATCGCAAGCGGGGGGGGCAGGCTGCCGAACTGCTCGCCGTCAGCGTGGCGCAGTCCGCTCGCGCTCGCGGCCCGGACGACCTGGCCACGCTCCGACTGCGGAACGCGCTTGCCATCGCGAAGGAGACCGGAGGCGATCTTCCGGGGGCGTGCGCCGAGATCCAGGCGGTGGAGTCCGCAAGCGTTCGCCGGTATGGGACGGATGGGGAGCCGACGATGGCGTTCCGCGAGACGGCCGCCAACATGCTCGAGAAGGCCGGAGATCTTCCCTCGGTGGAGAGCCGCTTCCGGGCGATCTGGACGGCGCAGCAGGCGCGGGTGGCATCGGGTGGCGCGCCGCCCGAGGACACCAGGGTGATCGATGCGGCCACGAACCTGTCGAGGGTGCTGACCAAGCTTGGCCGGCATGCTGAGGCGGAGTCGGTGATCATGCCTGCCGCCACGGCCGCGCTGAAACGGAGACCCGATTCGGAGGCGCTCTGGAACTCCACCCAGCAGCTTCTGGCCACCTGCAGGGCGTGGGCGGAAGCCGCGCCTTCGGACGCCGCGGCGCAGGCGAAGCTTGCGGAGGCCATCGCCCGGGAGCGCAAGGTGCGCGAGGACCGCGAGGCGTTCCTCGCGAAGGCCTCGACGGTCAAGCCGTGACTGCCGGGTCTCGCCGGCCTTGCCGATATGCTTGGCCGAGAATGCACGAGACGGACGATTCGCATGGGATCGGGCTGCTGGCCGCTGGGCGAGTGAGCGCTTCCGATGAGTCGTGGCTGCGGCAGCACATGGAGCGGCTCTTGCCCATGGCGGCCCCTAGCCTGAACCGTTTCACGCTGCGACTGGTCGACGATTCCGAGATGGCCCGCCTGCACGCCCGGCACATGAAAGACCCCACCACGACCGACGTGCTCACCTTTGTCGATGGCGACGAGGTCGATGTGGCCGTGTGCGTGTGCGAGGCCCGTCGCCGCAGCGAGGAGATGGGCCACGAACTCCGTCGCGAGCTGCTGCTCTACGCCCTGCACGGCATGCTGCACGCCGCCGGCATGGATGACCGCACGCCCGAGGATTTCACCCGCATGCACGCCGAGGAGGACCGGCTGCTGGCGGCCGCCGGCCTGCCGCCCACCTTCGAGCCCGGCAAGGGTGCCGCATGACGCTGACCACCCTCAGCCTGATCGCCGCCGTGGTGCTCGCCGTGACCACGCTGCTGCAGGCCATCAACCTGGCGCTGCTTCACGTGAGCGATGGCACGCTGGAGCGCCGATTGGCCTCGGCCGGCCGACTGGAGCGCAGCCGGTGGATCTTCGCCCGCAAGGCCTCGGTGGACCACGCCGTGGCCTTCCTGCGGACCATGGGTCGCATCGGCTTCTTCGCGCTGGTGCTCCTGGAGGTGGTGGGTCCCGAGGGCCAGGTGGCCTGGCCCGATGTGGCCACGGCGTTCCTGGTGGCCGCGATCCTGCTCTGGCTGTTCACCAGCGTGATCAGCTCGGCCATCGCCAGGTACACGGCCGTGGGGCTCATCGCGGGCACGCTGCCGCTGCTGGGCATGCTCGATGTGCTGCTGCGTCCCCTGACGGTGCTGGCACGCGTGCTCGATGAGGCCGTGAAGCGCCTGGTGGGGGCGCCCGCAGATGGCGACGACGCCGAGGAGGAGCTGCTCCGCAGCATCGAGGACACCGAGCGGCAGGGCGGCATCGACCCGACCAGCGCCCAGATGATGGAGAACGTGGTCGAGTTCAGCGACACGCTGGTTGGGAGCATCATGACCCCGCGCACGGCGATCGAGGGGCTCGAGTACACCGACGATCTGGCCGCGATCCGAAGCTTCATCCACGAGGAGGGCCACAGCCGCATCCCCGTGTACGAGGAGAGTCTGGACCACGTCCTTGGCATCCTGTACGTGAAGGATCTGGTCCGCTGGATCGGGAAGGACGCCGGGGACTTCCGCCTCCGCCCGCTGCTTCGACCGGCGGTGCGGGTGCCGGAGACGAAGCGGGTGAGCGAGCTGCTGCCCGAGTTCCAGCGCGGCAAGGTGCACCTGGCGATCGTGGTCGACGAGTACGGCGGCACCGCCGGCCTGGTGACCATCGAGGATGTGCTCGAGGAGATCGTGGGC
>JBILWQ010000013.1:0-16134 GCA_044369805.1 Phycisphaerales bacterium | reverse complement strand
GACTACGGCGCCAACGCCCGCATCGTGGGCATCGCCGATGGCAGCGGCGTGGGCGAGGACCCGGATGGCCTGCAGCACGCCGAGCTGCTGCGGCTGTTCAAGGAAGGCCTGCCGATCGCCAGCTTCGACCGATCGAGACTCGGCCCCCAAGGACGCGTGGTTGGGGTGGATGAACCGGATGGTGCCCGGCTTCGCAACACGCTGCACAACCGGCTGGTGACCGACGCGTTCGTGCCCGGCGGCGGCCGTCCAGCCACGATCGACGACCGCAACTGGGCCGAGTTCCTGCTGACGGACGGCACGCCATCCAGCAGGGTGATCGCCGAGGGCGCGAACCTGTTCCTGACCCCCGAGGCGCGGCGGCAGCTGAGCGCCCGCGGCGTGATGATCATCAAGGACAGCACCGCCAACAAGTGCGGCGTGATCTGCAGCAGCTACGAGATCCAGGCGTGCATGCTGCTGAGCGACGAGAACTTCCTGAAGATCAAGGCACCCTACGTGGAGGAAGTGCTCGCGAAGCTGCGCGAGTTCGCCCGCGCGGAGGCGGAACTCCTGATGGCCGAGGGACGCCGGCACCCGACCGTGCCGCTGCCCGAGATCAGTGGCCGCATCTCCAAGGCCATCAACACCACCGCCGACACGATCCACGAGAGCATGCAGCGATGGTCCGACGCCGACCGGCTGCTCGCCCGCACGCTGGTGCTGGAGCACCTGCCGGCCACGCTGGTGCGCGCCGTGGGCGACCGGCTCTGGACGGATCTGCCGGGGCCCTACGTGGCATGGCTGATCAGCAAGCGTCTGGCCAGCACCATCGTCTACCGCGAGGGCGTGGAGTTCCTGAGCGGCATGGAGCCGGCCGCGGCCGCCCAGACCGCGCTTCGCTACCTGCAGCGGGAGCAGGAGACCCGACGCCTGGTGACGGCTCTCCGCTCGGACGGGATTCGCCCCGAGGACCGCGAGGCCGTGGCCCGGCTGCTCGAGCGCAGCGGGACCCGCGGCGGCCTGCTCGATGGCTGAGGCTCAGCCGCTCGAGCGCCTCGCCTCGTGCGCGGTCGCCAGCGCGTCCCACGAGGCATCGAACGCCCACGCATAGTTCCGCCAGCGACCGATGCTTCCGGCGTTGATGGGCTTGCGGACCTGCTCGTGGCTGAGCGTGAGCACGGAGCGACGGTTGGATTCCGGATGCAGCACGGCCTCGACCATGGGGAGCCCCAGGCGCTTCAGGCAACGGGCCGCGTGCCCCTCCGGGTCGGCGACCAGATCCTCGTAGACGATCGACTCGTGGGAGAGCTCCAGCGTGCCGAGGGCCTCTGGCAGCAGGGTCCGCTCCGCCTGGATCAGGCGCCGGATGGACTCGAGATCCCCGGTCCAGCCGTTGGCGTCCGGATTGAAGTTCGAGAGGAACAGGCTCACCGCCATGTCCCGCGGATCCCGCGCGACGTGGAAGCACACGGTCCCGGGCAGCACGGTCGCGATCGCAGGCAGCCATCGCCAGGCCATCAGGGTCTTGTCGAAGGACCATTTCGTTCCGGGACGCCGCTGGGCCACCGCACCATCGACATACCGCCGCTGCATGGCAAGCGCGAGACCGGCGGGCAGCTCGCCCAGCCCCCACGGCCAGAGACCGCTCGAGCGCATCTCGTCGCCCATGACCTTGATCCCCTCGTATTCACCGATGCCGCAGATCTGCGGGTGCGCGTCGAGCATCTGTTCAAGGAGAGTGGTGCCTCTCCGGGGCAGCGACACCACCATGGCGATGCCTTCCACGGAAGGCGCCGCGGCACGAAACGGGTTCCGGGGCTGCCGAAGAGCCCGAACCTGCTCCTGCACGTGCTCCACCGCGCCGCCCACATCGAAGGGTGGCGTGGTGGCGCCGTGAATCTCGACCGCCAGTGACCAGGCGTCCCGATATCGGCCCACCCGGTCGAGCAATTTCACCGCCTCGAATCCACTCACGCGTCGGGTGGCCCCGGCCGCGCCCGATCGAGCCGTGGCCGTCAGCAGCTCGATGGCCTGATCGGGATCCTTGCGCGAGAGGAAACGCGCTCGATAGAGCGCGGTCCGAGGGTCACCCTGCCAGGGACCGGGAGCCTCGAGCAACGCCTCCAGTTCCTCATCGCGTCCCGCGCGATGAAGCGTCTCCGCCAGCGCGATCGCCACCTCGAGCTGGTTGGGCGGACATCGGGAGAGCAGATCCCGAAGCACCTGCACGGCCTCCTCCATCCGCCCAAGACGGTAGAGCGTGACGCCCCGCACGAGCTTCGCCCAAGGATCCGTGGGCGCCAGCCGCTCGGCGGCGCGTCCATCAGCCTCGGCGTCGACCCATCGCCCGAGCCCCAGGTTCGCCCGAGCGCGACCGAGCCAGGCCTGAGCGTCCGACTTCCGACGAGCGAGCAATCGATCGGCAAGCTCGAGTGCAGCCAGATGCCGTTCCGCCCGCAGCAGGGCCATGAGTTCATCGTGCGGGCGGGCGGGGAGCATGGTTCGGCAACTGTAGACGCCCGCCGATCACGCCCACCAGGGCTTCGCCGCCGGCTGCTCGATCAAGCACCCCTGCAGGAACTCCACGGAACGCTCGAAACCCTCCTGAGCGCTCATGAGCGCGTCCTCGTGCTCGATGCTGAGCACGTGGTCGTAGCCCTGCCGTCGGAGCATGGAGACGAATGGACGCCAGAAGTCCGTTCCGTGGCCCCAGCCACACGCGCGGAAGCTCCAGCTGCGCTCGCGCAGGCGGCCGTAGTGCCGCGTGTCCAGGTAGCCGTTGCGGGGACCCTCGTGAGGATCCAGCTCGGTGTCCTTGGCGTGCACATGGAAGAGGAGGCCCGCCTCGCCGATGTCGCGGGCGGCCAGCACCGGATCGATGCCCTGCCAGAACAGGTGCGAGGGATCGAGATTGGCTCCCAGCCGGTTTCTCCCCTTCACGCCCGAGGCCTTCATGGCGCGCTCGCTCAGTCGCAGCAGCGTGTCGGTGTTGTAGACGCAGAAGCCCGGATGCGGCTCCCACGCCGAGCGCACGCCGTGCCTGGCCAGCGTTCGCGTGGCCCGGCTCCAGTACGGCACCAGCACCCGGTCCCACTGGTACTCGAGAACCTTCAGGAAATCACCCGGCCACGGGCAGGTGACCCAGTTGGGCTGCATGTCGCGCGGCGAGCCGCCCGGGCAGCCGCTGAAGGTGATCACGATGTCCGTGCCCAGCCTGGGCGCCAGCGCGACCGCGTTCTCCCACGCCGCGTGATGCGCCTTGGCGATCTTCCGGTCCGGATGCACCGGATTGCCGTGCACGGCCAGTGCGCTCAGCTCGAGGCCATGATCGGCCAGCACGCCGCGAATGCGGTCCTGTTCGCGGCGGCTGGCCAGCACGCGGGCCGGGTCGAAGAAGGGCTTCCCGGGATAGGCGCCCACGGGCAACTCGATGGCCTGCAGCCCATGCTCGGCACAGGTGAGACAGGCCTGCTCGAGGGTTCGACCTGCGAACAACGCGCTCATGACGCCTAGTTTCATGGAAATCCTCCTGGGAACGTGGACGCTATCCGATGACGGGGCCCGGTGGCGGCGAGAGCCCCCGGGCGGCACAATCCCGCCATGCCCTCGCTCGTGATCCTGCTGCTCGCTCCCCTGCTGGCGGCCTCGGACCCGCCACCCGCCGAGGCGCCACGCGATCCCGCGGCCGCCGCAACGACCGCCACCGCGCCGCCGCGCCGCGTCTGGGTGGTGCTGGACTTCTACAAGGAGTTCGGCGGCACCGTGGTCCGGGAGGACGAGGCGACGCTGGTGATCCGAACGCCGGCCGGCGAGGAGCGCACGATCGACCGGAGCGCCGTGATCAGCGCCATTCCGCTGCTGGACGAACCCGCGGGCACGCCCGTGATCGTGCGCTACCGCGATGACCGGCGCGTGAGCGGATCCCTGGTGGCGGACGGCTTCGACGGAGCGACCGTGGATCTCAGGGGCATGCGGACGGTGATCCCTCGCTCGGAGATTTGGGGTCTGGAGCGAGAGGTGCCCTTCGAGGTCCTGCTGGCTCGTTACCGGAAGGCCATACCTGCGGACGCATGGCCGCAACGCATTGCGCTGGCCCGCTGGGCCATGGACCAGGAGCACCCCGAGGTAGCGGTGGAGGAACTCCGAGAGATCGTGAAGCACCAGGAATCCGACGAGGTGCGCAAGCTGCTGAAGCTGGCGGAGATCGCCCAGCGCAACCGTGCATCGTCGACCACGCCGCCCGCCGAGAAGGCACCATCGGCCGGGGCGAACCCGGCGGAGGACGCCCTGCCGCAGCCTCGGCTTCGGGAGTCCGACGTCAACCTGATCCGCGTGATGGAGGTGGACCTGACGCGGCCCCCTCGCATGGAGGCCTCGCCGGACCTGCCCACGGATCTGGTCACCCGGTTCGGACCGGAGGGCAAGCTGCCTGTCGATGGTGACACCGCGCAGAAGCTTGCCGCGTGGCCGGCGCCGCGACTGCTCACGCTCCTGTTCCAGCTCAAGGCCCGGGATCTCTACGGCCGCATCCGCGTGGCGGAGGATCCGGAGCATCTTCGCGTCTATCGCAAGCAGGTGCATGATGCCTGGCTGGTGCCCAACTGCGCCACGAGCCGCTGCCACGGTGGCGATCAGGCCGGATCCCTTCGTCTGGTGCGGGAGCAGCCCCGCGACGCCAGGACCAGCTACACCAACCTGGTGCACCTTCTCCGTCACCGCACTGCCGCGGGCGAGAGCCTGCTGGACTTCGACAACCCCTCCGCGGGAATCCGCCCGGCGGCCCCATCCAGCGGTCTCGGGGTGGAGGCCATCGGTTCGAAGCGGACGGGACGAGCCGGAGACGAGCGTGGTGGCCTGGCTTCGCGGCATGCATCGTCCCCGGCCCGAGTACCCGGTCACGATCGAGGCACCCCCCGCTCCGGTGGCGGCACCGGTCGGCACGGACGAACGCTAGTAGACTGGCTGACCCATGAAGAGTCTCGTGCCGCACCTTCTCCCCCTCGCCAGCCTGATGCTTCTCTGCGGTTGCGGACCGCAGGATCCGGTGAAGGTGGTGGACCGCAAGCTCGACGAGACGATCGCCAGGGCGGAGAAGGCCATGGCGGAGGTCTCCGGCGTGGACGCGGCAAGTCGATCCGCATCGGCCCGCGCCCTTCGCGATGCAGCCCAGACGGCCCAGGCTCCCGCCGGCGCGCTCCAGGGCCAGAAGATCGCCTTCACGCTGGTGAAGGCAGGCCTGGTGCGTGAGGCCGTGCGGCTGGATGTCATGCAGGCGGACCGGATCGAGGTGGCCCAGGCGGTGCGGAGCCTGAAGGTCCGTCGCGACGTTGACATGGCCAAGTTCCTGCAGGCGATGGCCGCGGGGCTGGACGCAGGCGGAGCCGAGGGCGAGGAACTGGCCGCGCGCCGTACGGCCTCGGGCGAGGAGCGATCACGTCTGCAGTCGGCATTGGAGTCGGATCGCGAGGCCCTGGCCGCCCTGCAGGAGGGCGCGACCGCGGCAGAGGCAGCCGGACTGGCGAAGGAACAGGAAGCCGATGCATTGCGCCAGCGGGCCGATGCGGCCCCTGCCGCAAGCCGCGACGCCATGCTCAGGCAGGTCGATGCGGTGCGCCGCGAGTCGATCCGCGCACGCACCGAGGCCGCCGCCAAGACCATCGAGGCCGCGGCGCTGCAACAGCGCGTCTCCCAGGGCGAGGCACTCGTGACCAGTCTGGATGCCGAACTGCAGCGTCTGGAGCAGATCGGCACGGACCTGGGCACCATCCGCGCCGACCGTGGCGAGGCCTCGCGGAAACTGAGTGCCACCGCCCGCGGCCTGATCGAGGCCGCCACCTTGGAGGCCAAGGCCATGATCAAGGCCTCGGCCGAGGAACTGAAGCCACTCGACGAGGCCATCGCCTCGGACCTGGACCAGTGTGCCGGACTGTACGCGCAGGCCTTCGCCCTGAATGACGAGACGGGCCGATCGGCCAAGCTCCTCGCCATGTCCGTGCGGCTCTCGCTTCTGGCGCACGCCGCGAGGCGAGCAGCGCACGCCGCCGCGGAGGCCGCCGCGCTCGATGCCATTCAGGCCATCGCCTCGGACAGCGCCTGGGCCGCAGCGATGCGGGAGGCAGGCGCCCAGCGGGATGCCTCGCTGGCCCGTGCGGACGAGGCCGTGAAGGCCCTCCGCGAGGGTCTCGACGCCGGGAGCGACGCCGTGCTCGCGTCCATCCGGACCCGCGTGGATGCCATCGATCGACTTCGCGCAGCCTCGGGTTCGGCCTCCGGTGGTGCCGCAGCGCCTGCCGCGGAGGAACCATCGCCTGCCGAGACGCCGGCTTCGGATGCTCCGGCGACGGATGCACCTGCCGCCGAGCCGGCGACGGAACCGGCACCCGAGCCCGCTGCCGAGCCGGCGACGGAACCAAGCCCGGCCAGCGACCCGCCCGCGGCCCCCGCTCACTTGCGCTGAAGTGCGGCTCAACCCGCGGCGTCAAGCCGCTGCAGCAGCATCGCGGCGTTCCTTCGCCAACGCTCGAGCGGCGCGCGGCGGAGCACCCCATGCCGTGCAAACCGCTCCCAATCCTGCGACTGCCATCGCACGACATCCTGCAACGCCAGCGAGCCGGTGCCGCCCACGTACGCCGGATGGACGCCCAACCGACGTGATCGATGGGTGGGTTGCGAATGTGGACACGCCTCGATGCAGGCATCGCACCCGAACAGCCAGTCGTCGGTTCGATCTCGGAACCAGGCGGCGGGATCCCCCGCGTGCTCGATGGTCAGGTAGCTGATGCAGCGGTCGGCCTTCACCTTCCATGGCTCGATCGCCTGCGTGGGGCAGGCATCGATGCAACGGGTGCACGAACCGCAGGGATCCCCCGGCATGGCGGCGGATGGACGCAGATGCACGGTGGTCACCATGCAGCCAAGCACCAGCCAGCTTCCCATGCCCCCCGCCCCGATGAGCAGCGTGTGCTTGCCGATCCGCCCCAGACCGGCTCGAAGGGCGTGGTCCCGCTCGGCGATCGGCGCAGAGTCCACGCAGACGCGGAAGCGATGCCCGGGAAAGCGGTCACGCAGCGACCCGGCGACCGGCTCCAGCCGTTCGCGCATGATCGCGTGGTAGTCGCCGCCGCGCGCGTAGCGAGCGATGCGACCGTGGCCCCGCTCCCGGCGATCCGGGCGGCCATCGGCGTAGCGATCCGCCACGCACACCACGGAGCGCGCCCCGGGTACCAGCACGCCTGGATCGATCCGCTCGGCCAGATGCGCCGCAAGCCAGTCCATCTCGCCACCATGACCCGCCTGCAGCCACGCCTGCAGGAACTCGGGACGATCGATCGGTCGGGCATCGCACACGCCAGCCAGCGCGAAACCGGCCGTGCGCATCCGATCCAGGATCTCCTCGGTCAGGTCCTCGCTCAACGCAGCCCCGCGAGTCGCGCCAGCGGCGCCAGGGGCAGATCCGCCTCCACGCCACCCACGCCCGTGAGCGCCGCCGCTGCCGCATAGCCGCTCCGCACGGCGCCCTCCATGGTGGCGGGCCAGCCCGTGTCACACCAGTCGCCGGCCAGCAGCAGGTTGTCGATGCCACCGCGCGGATCGGGCCGCGCCGAGGGCCGCAGCGACGCGAAGCCCGGCACCGCCGCGAAGGTGGCGCGGCGCTCCTTCACGCTGCGGATGCCCAAGGGCTCCAGACCCGTGGCTCGCGGGCAGGCCCAGACCACGTCCGCGTGCACGCGACGGCCGATCTCCGCCTCGTCCAGGTCCATCCAGGCCGCGGCACCCGAGATGACCGCATGCACGTGCTGGTGGCCCGAGCCATCGGTCCCCTTGTCGAAGAGCCACTGCGTGCCCCGACCGGGAAGCACCAGGTGTGGCGTGTCCAGCACCCGCACCGGGTAGGTCAGGTGCACGCCCAGGATGGGGCTCACGCCGATCTCGCCCAGACGCTGGAGCCGGCGGTCCGCGGCCTTCATGACCGGCGAGCAGAGCCTGTCCAGCCGGTCGAAAGGCACCGCGCTGATCACGGCCGCGCCCTCCACCATTCCCTCGTCGGTCACCACGCCGGTGACGCGGCGGCCATCGAAGGCGATCGACTGGGCACTGACACCCAGGCGAAGTTCACCGCCCACCTGTCGGATGATGGCCTCGGCCGGGTCGTAGAGCTCCAGCAGCGGCACCGTGCTCAGGCCCATGGTGCTCGCGAAGCGATGCCCGAGAAACCCTTCCTGGAAGACCTGCATGGCGAAGGGCGCATCCACCTGGTCCGAAGGCAGATTGCACGCGCTCACCACGACCGGCTCCCAGAAGAGTTCGCGCGCGCGCGGCGTCTGGCCCGTGGCCTGCAGGAACTCGGCAAAGGTGCGTCCCCGCCAGGCCAGGCGCCCGCCAAGCCCCAGGCGCATGAGCCGCCACATGGCCCGGGCCACGCCCAGCTTGTCGCCGAGACCCAGCAATCGCATGCGCAGGAACGAACCCGTGAACTGCGCCGGTGCCGGCAGCCATCCGGCCTTGAGCTGGTCCGGTTCGTGCGGCGGGTGGGCCCACCAGGTCACCGGGTGCCAGTCGATCCGGTCGAGCACTCCGAGACGCCGGTACAGGTCCATCAGGTTGGTGCAGCAACCCATGGCAACGTGCTGGCAGTTGTCGAGCACCTGTCCCGAGCGCGGATCCACGAAACTGGTGGCGCGTCCGCCCAGCTTGCGCCGCGTCTCGATGACGATGGGCCGCCGGCCCGATTCCGCGGCACGAATGGCCGCCGCGATGCCCGCGATGCCGCCACCGATCACCACCACCGCCGCACTCACGCCGCGGCTCCTCGTCGCATGCGACTCGCTCGCCACGCGATCAGGGCCTTGCGCCATCCCGGCAATCTTGCCCGCCCGGCCACCGCCAGTCGGGGATCCTGCCGAAGGCGATCGAGAATGCCGCGATAGATGCTTGTCATGGCCCAGAGCGTGGGAAGGCAGTCCGGCGCAATCATGCCGTCGAGCGGCTCGCTTCGCCGGTAATGCGCCTCGGCTCGCCTGCACTGCGCCTGCACGAACTCCACGCACCGGTCCGCGTTCTCCCACCCCCGCAACGCCTCGGGCGAGAGCTCCATGGCCAGGTAGTCACCCAGGGGCAGATAGCAACGCCCCCCCTCCAGGTCCTCGCGAAGGTCCCGCAGGATGTTGGTCAACTGAAAGGCGATTCCCCGCTCAACCGCGAGTCGCGGCGCCTCGGGATCCCGGAAACCCCACACGCGGATGCACACCAACCCCACCGTGCCCGCCACGCGGTAGCAGAAGGTGCGGAGCTCCTCCCAGTTCTCGAATCGTGCCGGCTCCAGATCCCCCCATTGCCCTTCGAGCATGTCGTGGAACTCGCCCCGCTGCAGATCGAAGCGGCGAGTCGCCTCGGCCAGCGCAACCATGCAGGGCTGGCCGGGATCTGCGCGACCCTCGAAGGCGGCGTCGGTGTCCGCCCGGAACCTCCGCATGCGCCGTTCCCGTTCGGCGCGGTCGGGCCCCGCCTCGTCCGCCAGGTCGTCGGCCTGCCGCATCCAGGCGTAGACCGCGTACATGGCCCAGCGACGATCCATGGGCGCGAGTCGCAGGCCCCACCAGAAGTTGCGCGCACGGCTCCGGGTGACAGCCTCGCAGGCCCGGACCGCATCCGTCACGGCCTGGTTCATGCGGCGCTCCGGGCGTTCCACCAGGCTCGCCCGACCAGCCACGCCTTCCGCATGGCACCGAGTCGAGGCCTGCGGATGCAGGTCTCGTAGTCCCATGATCGGACATGGTCGAGCACCGCGCGGCCTCCCGCCGCGAAGAGCCAGACGACCGGCCGCGAAGTCGGCTTCAGGGAACCCAGCAGCGGCTCGCCCCGATCGAAGAGCGATTCGGCGTGGTCGCAGAGCTTCTCAAGCACGCCACGGTAGGCGGTCAGGAAATCCCGGTCGGGCGCCCAGCCCCGCTCGGCGGTCGACCGGAGACGGGCCTCGAAGTCGGGGATGTGCACCGTGGCCTCGGCCGGAATGTAGATGCGGTTGCGCTCCAGCAGGTCCCGGCGCACGTCCTGCCAGTGGTTGACCAGCTGCAGTGCGGAGCAGATGGCATCCGATTGGCCGAAGGTCTCCGCATCGCGGCGCTCGCCGAGCGTCATGAGCACCAGGCGACCCACCGGATCCGCGCTCAGCGCACAGCTGCGCATGAGTTCCTCGAGCGTGGACCATCGGTCCTTGCGGTTGTCCCATTCGAAGGCCTGGATCAGCCGGTCGAAGGGTTCGATGGGCAGGTCATGGGCGCGCAGGGTGGGCCTGAGCGCCGTGAAGACCGGATGCCTGGGCTCGCCGGCGAAGCAGGCCTGCAGTTCCGTTCGCCACCAGCCCAGCAGCTCGAGCGCGCGATCGCGGTCTCCAGCCTCGTCGCCCAGGTCATCCGCCCACCGGCAGAAGGCGTAGATGGCGGCGAAGTCGTCACGCACGGTCAAGGGCAGCAGCGAGGTCAGCACGGGAAAGTTCTCGTAGCGACCTCGGGCCAGGGCACCGCACCAGGCTCTCGCCTCGGGTTCGCCCATGCGCTCGCATCGCTCGGGCCCCATGCGGTCGAGCAGGTCCGTGACGGGACGCTCGGCCACGCTCATCGCGGCGGTCCCCCGCCATGTCTGCGGCGTCGCCGTGCGGGCGGAATGCCCATCTGCTCGCGGTACTTCACCACGGTCCGCCGCGCAATGGTGACGCCGCGGGCCTTCAGCCTGGCCGTGATCGCCTCGTCGGAGAGCGGATGCGCCTTGTCCTCGGCATCGACCTCCTCCTGGAGCATGGTGCGCACCGCCTCCCAGCTCACGCTGGTGCCGTCCTCGGCCTCGGTGCCACCCGTGAAGAACTTGCGGAGTTCCACCAGTCCGCGAGGCGTCTGCAGCCACTTGCCGCTCACCGCGCGGCTGACGGTGGCCACATGCACCCCCAGGCGGTCCGCCACGTCGGTCATGGGCAGCGGCTTCATGTGTCCGGTGCCCTGGTCGAACCAGTCGCGCTGTCGCTCGAGCACCACCTCGACCACGCGAAGCAGCGTGGATCGTCGCTGGGTGATCGCGTCGATGAGCCAGCTGGCGGAGCGGATCCCCTCCTGCAGGAACGTGCGGGTGGCCTGGTCCACCCCATCCCGGTCGGCCATGGCCGCGTAGACCGGGCTGATCCGCAACGGAGGCACGGGACCGTCGCAGAGCGCCGCCACGTAGCGATCCGCCTGCGCGTCATAGGCCACCATGGCGTCGGGGATCACCACGCTGGGCTCGGCATCGACCAGATCACGCCCCGGCGAGGTGGTGAGCCGCTTGAGACGCTCGCGGGCCGCCTCCACGCGCTCCACGCTCATGCCGCTCCGCTGTGCAATTCGAGGCAGGCGGTTCTCCAGCAGGTCCTCGTAGTGGTCCCGCACGATGGTGATGGCGTCGGCGATGGCCGGTCGATCCTCGGCCGAGGGCGGCTCGATCCAGCGGTCCGGATCCAGTCTCGCCTCCAGTTGCAGGAGCAGGCTCTCGCGAATGTCGCGGGCGGCCACCCCGGCGGGCTCGAGCCATGACTGCACCTGGGGAAGCGCCTCCAGCAGGGCCGATTCGGTGAAGGGTCCTCCGGGCGCCTGGCCGCTCTGGGTCACGATGGTGGCCAGGTCCGCCGAAAGCAGACCATCGTCGTCGATGAAATCCACGAGCAGGTGGCCCGCCGCAAGCACCGACTCGGGCACCTCGGCCAGCTGCCACTGCCGCTGGAGCTGCTCGCTCAGTCGCTCGCGCCGTGCCGGCGTTCCGGCCAGCATCTCCATCCTCGCCGAGCCGTCATCGTCGCTCCGCGGGGTGGGCCGGTGCCACGACGGCTCCTCGAATTCCCTCTCGAAGGCCCTGGCCCGCTCGAAATCGGCCGCCGTCTCGCCCACGGTCAGCGGCCGCTCGACCGGCTCCTCCTCCGGAGCCTCGTCGCCCGACGGCGCCGGCACCGAGACCTCGGGATCGGCCTGCTCCAGCGTGACGTTGCGCTCCAGTTCCTGCTCCACGCGTTCCTGCAGCTGTGCAAGCGGCATCTGCAGCACTTCCATGCTCTGGATCATGCGCGGCGCCAGCCGCAGGGTCTGGCCGGTCTTCAGGCGCTGACTGGTCTCGAAGCGCACCCCGGGATGGTACGGGAACCAACCCCGATCACTGCAGCCGACGACGCCCGGCGATGGCGTCGGCAAGCGCCCCGCGATGGGCGAACTCGATCTGGCTGCCCGCGGGCAGGCCCCGGGCGAGTCGGGACACGCTCACGCCCAGCTTCGCCAGGCGGTCCGCCAGGTAGAGGCCCGTGCTGTCGCCTTCCAGATCGGGATTCGTGGCCAGGATGACCTCGTGCACGCGCTCGCCCCTGGCGTTGCGGGCCGGGTCCTCGACTCGCGCCAGCAGTTCGCGCACCGTGAGGGTCTCGGGGCCCACGCCATCCAGGGGCTCGAGCCTGCCCATCAGGCAGTGGTACACGCCGCGATGCACGCCAGTCCGCTCCAGGATCCACAGGTCCTTGGGTTGCTCCACCACCATCACCGTACCGGCATCGCGTCGGACATCGGCGCAGATGCCACACGGGCTCGCATCGGTCAGGTTGAAGCACACGGCGCAGTGCCGGACCTGGCTCTTGACCTGCTCGATGGCCTGGGCCAGCGCGGCGGCCTCGTCCGCGGAACCCTTGAGCACATGGAACGCGAGCCGCTCGGCCGTCCGACGACCGATGCCGGGCAGCCTGGCGAAGGCATCGACGAGTCGCTGCACCGGCTCGGGATGGCCCCCGGAGGTCTGCGGTGCCTGGGACTGTCGACGCGGCGAGGCCATGCGCGGATGCTACGCCTGGCCGTCGTCCGCAGGCCCCTGCACCGGTGCGGCCGCCCGGCGCTCCACCTTCATGAGGACGGCATCGAAGGCGTCGATCGCCTCGCGCACCAGCGGATGCTGGGCGATCGAGGCATCGAGGCCATGGGTCGGCGCCGCGGCCGCATCCACGTGGGCCGCAGGCGCCTCGACGGTCACCTTCCAGCCGGGGCCCAGCACGCGGCGCACGAGTTCCTGCACCGGCTCCGTGCGACGGGCCGCGAACGCGGCACCTGCACCAATCTCCCCCGAGACCCGCAGGCGCAGCACGCGGCCCTCCAAGGCGATGGGCTCGAAGGTCTCCACGATGGCCATGTCTCGCGCCGCGGTGGCGGCGGAGCCGATCCGCGACCACGCCTCGGATGCATCCGCCGGTTCGCCGGGCGCAGGCCCGGCGGCGATGGGCTGCGGCGATGAAACTGCCACGGGTGCCGCCGACCTCGACGCCACCTGCGGCAAGGCCGCCGGTCGCGGGGCCTGCGGGGGTGCCTTGGGCAGCTCGGGCGCCTTCAGCGGCTCATGGACCTTTTTTTTTTCGTCCGCCACACCCGCCGTCGCCGCACGCTCGATCGGCTCGAAGGCCCTGTGCAGGCAGAGCCGGGCCACCGTGGCGTCGAAAACCGTCCGCGGCGCGCTCGAGGACCGCGCCGCACGCAGGGCGGCCTCGCACACCGCGATCAGGTGCACAAGTTCCTCGCTCTCGAAGGTCCTCGCCTCCACGGCCGCCTCCCGGCGGGCCTCGGGCGTCAGGTCGACCAGTTCGGAGTCGTCGCCGCAGGTCCGCAGCACGAGCAAGTCGCGGAACCGGCTCGCCAGCAGCTCGAGCGACTGCTCCACGGCCGACCCGCTCTCGAGCAGGCGGGCGGCCGCCTGCAGGCCATCCTTCACGTCACCCCGCGCCGACGCCGCGGTGATGGCGGCCACCAGCGCCCCATCGGGAAGGCCCAGCGTCTCCTCGGCCAGCTTCGCGGTGAGCGACCCGCTGGCCGCGGCGATGAGCCGATCGAGCAGGCTGAGCGCGTCGCGCATGCTGCCGTTGCCGAGCTTGGCCACCAGGTGCACGGCGGCCTCGTCGGCCTGCACCCCCTCCTGCTGCAGCACGGCGTTCAGATGCTCCACGATGCGGCCCGTGGGAATGGGCCGGAAGTCGAAGCGCTGGCAGCGGCTCTGGATGGTGGCGGGCACCTTGTGCGGCTCGGTGGTGCACAGGATGAACTTCACGTGCGAGGGTGGCTCCTCCATGGTCTTCAACAGCGCGTTGAAGGCCGGGGTGGTGAGCATGTGCACCTCGTCGATGATGTAGATGCGGTACGGGCTGCGAGCCGGCGCGATGCCCGCCTTGCCGATGAGGTCACGGGCGTCGTCCACGCCGCGGTTGCTGGCGCCGTCGATCTCGATGACGTCGAGATCCTCGCCTCGCAAAATGCCGTCGCCGACCGCCTGGGCCTGCTGCAGTTCCTTCGGTGCATTCAGCGCCCGGGCGAACACACGCGCCATGCTGGTCTTGCCCACGCCGCGCGTGCCGCAGAAAAGGTAGGCATGGGCCGTGCGGCCCATGGCGATGGCGTTCTGCAGGGTGCGGGCGATGTTCTCCTGCCCGATCAACTCGTCGAAGCTGCGGCTGCGATACCGCCGCGCAAGCACCGTGTAGCCCCTGGGCGACTCGGCGGGCTGCTCCGCACCGGCGATCAGGAAGCCCTCGGCGGGCTGCTCGCTCGGCGGATTGTCCTTGCTCTTGCGCGCCACGATTGCTCCTTGGGTCGACGACGCGGAGGACGGCCAGGCTTGCGCCGGCGCGGGCGACGCCGCTTATGGCTGCTGCGGTCAAGCCCTGACCAGGTTCACGGGCCGTCCACCCGACGGGCCCGACCGTCCTCCGACATCGTCGGTCGGGCCGATGCTAGCCGGGCCGCAGTCACTCGTACAATCGTCGATCCATGGAGCAGTCCGACACCCGAGTCTCGGATCAAGCCGAGCCTCCGGCCCCCGGCACGCCGGCGACGCAGGCGATCGCGCCTGCCCCTCTTCACGTGAATCGCGACGCCCGTGCGGGCCAGCTGCTGCTGCTGGTGATCCGGGCCCTCTTCATGATCCTGGTGGTCACGGTCACGCTGCTCACCGTGAGCAGCACCAAGACGATCGCCGAATTCGGTTTCAGCACCATCGCCGGCCTGGTAGTGGCCAGCACCGCGGTGGGCCTGCTGGCGGTGGCGATCGACGCGCTCACCCCCAACAAGCGACTGGCCGGCGTGGTGGGCGTGTATCTGGGCGTCTGCCTGGGCCTGGTGGGCGCGGTCGCGTTCGGCGCCCTGCTGGACACCATCGCCAAGGCGTGGGAGATCAAGGAATCGGTCGGCATCTATCTCACGCTGGCCAAGAGCGTGATCGGGCTGGTCCTCTGCTACCTGAGCATCAGCGTGGTCCTGACCACCAAGGACGACTTCCGGCTGGTGATTCCCTACGTCGAGTTCGTGCGTTCGCGTCGGGGCACGCGTCCGTGGCTGGTGGACACGAGCGTGCTGATCGACGGACGGCTCGCCTCGCTGGCGGGCACCGGCTTCATCGATGCCCCGCTGGTGGTGCCCCAGTTCGTCATCGACGAGCTGCAGCGCCTGGCGGACAGCGAGGACCGCTCCAAGCGCACCCGCGGACGTCGTGGCCTGGACCTGCTGGCGCGTCTCCGCGAGAACGCCTACGCCGACCTGAGCGTGCAGTCCTTCCGCGTGTCGGCCGTGAGCGTGGACCGCATGCTGATCGAGGCCGCCCGCGGCGACGCGCTCCGGATCCTCACGCTCGACGCCAACCTGGTCTCGGTGGCACGCATCCAGGGCGTGACGGCGCTCAACCTGAACGAGGTCGCGGGCACGCTGCGGCCCGCCCTGCAGCCGGGAGACCTGGTCAGCGTGACCGTGACCAAGCGGGGCGAAGGCGAACGCCAGGGCGTGGGCTACCTGCCGGATGGCACCATGGTCGTGATCGAGGAGGGCCAGTCGCGATTGGGCGCGACGGTGGGTGCGGTGGTGACCAACGCGGTGCAGACATCGGCCGGTCGGCTGATCTTCGCCCGCATCGAGGGCGAGGCCCCCGCCACCGTGGCCTCGATGGCCGAAGCCGCCACCCGCCAGGGTCGCGGCGGCCAGCGATCGAACGACCGCCGGAATGCCCCGGACCGAACCTAGGCCGCGGATCGGACGCTGAGCACCGCCTCGGCCACGGCCCGCACGCTCGCGGCGGGTGCATCGGCTGAAGGATCGCGCAGCGCCTCCTCCACCCTTCGAAGCGCCT
>JBILWQ010000174.1:0-4865 GCA_044369805.1 Phycisphaerales bacterium | reverse complement strand
GCGATGCTCGATCCGCGAGAGGATCAGGGCACGGGCCGGCTCGAGCCCACCATCGAGATAGATGGCCCCGATGACGGCCTCCAGCACGGCAGCCGTCACCGACTGCGGCAGGCTCTCGCGTGGACCCATGCCCTTGCCCAGCACGATGCACACGTCCAGTTGCAGCTCACGGGCGATCTCCGCGCAGGTCTGGCGGCTCACCACGTGGCTCTTGATCTTGGTCAACTCGCCCTCGAGCCGCTCGGGCAGCCATCGATAGAGATGCTCGCAGGAGATCAGTCCCAGCACCGCGTCACCCAGGAACTCCAGTCGCTCGTTCGAGAGCTGCCGGCGATCCGCGACGCTGGCGTGGGTCAGCGCGGTGCGCAGCAGGGACCGGTCACGGAAGGCGTATCCGAGGGTCTCCTCGAGTCGCGAGAGCGTGGCATCATCCACGGGTGGACCTCTGGCCCGGCGTGCGGACACCGGCGGCCATCAGCAGCGTCGCGGACTCTCCAGGGGACTCACGCGGTGAGTGCGCTGGAGAGGGCGCGAAGGAACGTCCCTTCCGCAAGGAACACTGACTCGAAGACTAGACGATGCGACCGAGCGAGGCGGTCTCGAGGATTCGCTCGAGCCGCTCCCAGTCCCGGGGGGTGGCGCCGTTGACCACCTGGATCCCCATGCGACGGGGTCCCGGATCGTCCAACTCGTCGAAGACACGTGCCACCGCGCCGACCAGACGAAGCGGATCGGTGTTGCCCGGCATGTGAAGCTCCACCTCGACCGGCGTCTCCACCGGAAGATCCTGGTCGAGTTCGAGGCGGATGCCGTTGTGACTCACGTCGTAGGCATGGCCCTCGAAGACACCCTTGGACGAGGACGTTTCGCCGTGCGCAGCAACGACCACGCGCACAAGCCCGGTTCCAAGCCTGAACCGCTCGGCATTGCGTCGATCCATGATCGCAGTCGTCAAGCGCGTCTCCTCTCGCGTGTGTGCACGAGTCATGTGGCCGTTATCGGGCAGAAACTTCGCCGAACTTGAACCGAAATCCATATCGGTCATGAGGTTCTCCGGACCAATCCTCGCTTCTGGCGCAACGTCTCCCAATTTCGGGGCTGAAATTCCGCAGTTTTTCGCGGATGGTTATGCTGCCGAGTTCCGTGCCCGAGCAACACCAGAACGTCGCCGCGATGCCCGTGATGGCTGGCCCATCAGCGGGCGGTACACAAGGTCTTTCCGGAAAGGGTGTTGCGATCCTTGGCTTCGGCAATCAAGGTCGCGCGCATGCCCAGAACCTGCGCGACAGCGGCCTTTCAGTGATCGTTGGAACGAGACCCGGAGGGAGCGGAAGCGAGGAGGCGGCTCGCCTGGGCTTCAAGGCGAAGTCGATCGAGCAGGCCTGCCTGGATGCAGACCTGCTGGTGGTGGCGCTGCCGGACCAGGTTCATGGGCCCGTCTGGGAGACATCGATCGCGCCGAACCTTCGCCCTGGCAAGGTGGCTGGCTTCCTGCATGGCTTCTCGGTGCACTTCGGTCAGGTCAGGGCGGACCCGGGCGTTGGCGTGGTGATGGTGGCCCCGAAGGGACCGGGCAAGACGCTGCGTGACCGCTTCGCCGCCGGTCAGGGCATTCCGGGCCTGCTCGCGGTGCATCAGGGCGGATTGGATCCCGCAGCCACGCGCGCCATGGCCCTGGCCTGGGCGGTGGGCATCGGATGCGGCCGCGCGGCGATCGTGGAGACCACCTTCGCCGCAGAGACCGAGACCGATCTCTTCGGTGAGCAGGCCGTGCTCTGCGGCGGAACGCTGGCGCTGGTGCGGGGCGCGTTCGAGACGCTGGTGAAGGCCGGCTATCCGGCAGACCTGGCGTACATGGAGTGCTGCCAGGAGCTCAAGCAGGTGGTGGACCTGCTCTTTGAGCGCGGCCCCGCAGGCATGCGACGGGCCATCAGCGACACGGCCGAGTTCGGCGCCTTCGAGACGGCCGAGCGACTCCTGGACGATCACCTGCGACAGACCCTTGAACGGATGCTGGCCGATGTGCGGAGCGGTGCCTTCGCGCGACGGTTCCTGGAAGATGCTCGTAACGGAGGTCATCGCATGCAGGCGGAGCGGCGTTCCGCCGCCGTCGGCAGCCTGGAACAGGCCGGCGAGCATGTCCGCAACTGGATGCCCTGGCTGAGCCAAGATGGGAGCCGACCATGAATGCCTGGGAAGCCATCGTGCTGGGCGTGGTTGAGGGCGTCACCGAATACCTGCCGGTGAGCAGCACGGGCCACCTGATCCTGGCGGCGGCGGCCATGGGACTGGGTGCCCCGAATGGCGCGGCCACCGCCGCGCAGTTGAAGGAATCGATCGACCGCTTCACGATCATCATCCAGGGCGGCGCCATCCTGGCGGTGGCCCTGCTCTACTGGCCGCGCGTGCGACAGATGCTGGCTGGCGTCGGTGGCATTGCGGTGCCGGCCCTTCGGGGCGATCAGGCACGCCGTGGCCGGCACCTGCTGGTGCTGCTGGTGACCGCCTTCGCGCCCGCGGCCGTGACGGGCGTGCTGGCGGGCAAGACCATCAAGGCGCATCTCTTCGGGCCCCTGCCGGTGATCGGCGCACTTCTGGTGGGCGGCGTGGCCATGCTGCTGCTGGCCCCGTGGCATCGCCGCCGTCTTCGCGGCCCATCCATGCCTCAGGGCGGTCTCTCGCACGTGGATCCCCTGCTGGCACTGAGCTGGCGGGGCGCGCTGCTGATCGGTCTCGCCCAATGCCTGGCCCTTTGGCCGGGGACCAGCCGGAGCATGGTCACCATGATCGCCGGCATGGCGATTGGCTTGCCCCCGGTGGCCGCCGCCGAGTTCGCGTTCCTGCTGGGCCTGCCCACACTGGGAGGCGCCAGCTTGAAGGAGCTCCGCGACGCGCTACAGGCGAGCGGCTGGGAGGGCTTCGTGGCCTCGCTCGGCGGCACGGGCCCCGTGCTGGCGGGCCTGACTGCGGCCACCCTGAGTGCGGCGATCAGCGTGAAATGGCTCGTGCATTTCCTGGGGCGCAACACCCTCGAGCTCTTCGGCTGGTGGCGGATCGCGGTGGCGGGCGCCTTCGCGTGGGCGATCGCCATGGGATGGATCGCCCGCTGAGTGCGGCTAGCATCGACGCTCCCCATGGGCCAGGCTGCTCTCGCCTTCCGAAACCTGCTCATCAAGGCCGCGGTCTTCGTGGCCATGGCTGCCTTGCTGGCCTGGGCCGTCGGCGGCACGCTCTTTGGCAGTCATCGGGTGAACTTTCCCGCGGTGGACTGGGGCGGTCGCGAGTGGGCAGCCCAGGTGATCGGCAACGGTCGACAGCCGGACCGGGTGCGATGGTGCCTGGTCAGTCGCGTGGGAGAGGGCCCGTGGCAGGTGCACCCCTGCAGCGACGCGGCACCATGGCGCGACATGATCGGTCCCGTGGCTGACGCGAACGGCCTGCGGCTCGCCGTGGCCACCGAGCAGGGCGGCAGCAAGTCCTGGCAACTGCTGACGTTCACCACCGCCGATGCGGTGCCGGCGATCTCGACAATGGCCTCCGAGCCGGCCGACCGCCGGCTTCCCGCCGACTGAGGCGATCAGTCACCGCCGAACTGGATGCCCTGCGCCAGCGGCAGGTCGGTGCCCCAGTTGATGGTGTTGGTCTGGCGCCGCATGTACTGCTTCCAGCTGTCGCTGCCGGACTCGCGGCCGCCGCCCGTGTCCTTCTCGCCACCGAACGCTCCGCCGATCTCGGCGCCGCTGGTGCCGAGATTCACGTTGGCGATGCCGCAATCGCTGCCCGCATGGCCAAGGAACCGCTCGGCGCTCCGCACACTGTCGGTGAAGATGGCGCTGCTCAGCCCCTGGTCCACGCCGTTCTGCAGGGCGATGGCCTCGTCGAGGCTCTTCACGGAGAACACGTAGAGGATCGGCGCAAAGGTCTCCTCGCGGCAGATGCTCGGGACCTTGCCCGCGGGCACGCGAATGATCGTGGGTTCCACGAACCGCCCGGGCTTGCCGCGGAATCGCTCCAGACCCGTCAGACCTCCGCAGAGCACGCGGCAGCCCTCCTGCTCGGCCCGCGTGATGGCGGACCGCATGTCCTGCACGCTGCGGTCCGTGATGAGCGGACCCATGAGCGTGCCTTCCTCGAGCGGATCGCCGATCTTCACGCCGGCGTAGAGCTTCGCGAGCCGCTCCGTCAGGCGATCGACCACCGACTCGTGCACGATCAGTCGGCGCGTGGTGGTGCACCGCTGACCCGCGGTACCGACGGCTCCGAAGAGCACGGCCCGCTCGACCAGCTTCATGTCGGCATCGGGCATGACGATGACGGCGTTGTTGCCACCCAGCTCGAGCAGCGAGCGACCCAGTCGGCCGGCCACGACCTGCCCCACGTGGCGACCCATGCGGCAACTGCCGGTGGCGCTGATGAGCGGCAGGCGACGATCGCCGATGAGCCGCTCCCCCACCTCCTGATCCGTGCCGATGATGAGCGCGAAGACGTCTCGCGGATCGCCCCCCGAGGGCCTGAAGATGTCCTGCTTCCTCATGACCCGCGTGGCCACCTTGTTGCAGGCGATGGCCACCAGCGGCGTGAGCAGGCTGGGCTTCCAGAGGGTGGCGTTGCCGCACACGCCGGCGATCATGGCGTTCCACGCCCACACCGCCGCGGGGAAGTTGAAGGCCGTGATGCAGCCCACCGTGCCCAGCGGGTGCCACTGCTCGTACATGCGGTGGCTGGGCCGCTCGCTGTGCATGGTGAGGCCGTAGAGCTGGCGTGAAAGGCCCACCGCGAAGTCCGCGATGTCGATGCATTCCTGGATCTCGCCAAGGCCCTCAGGGCGGATCTTTCCCGCCTCCAGGCTCACCAGCTCGCCCAGG
>JBILWQ010000171.1:0-4875 GCA_044369805.1 Phycisphaerales bacterium | reverse complement strand
CCACCCGCGACCATGTCACGGCATCCGTGCGTCTGGCTGGGCTCACGTGCACCCTCATGGATGCACCCGGGATTCGCGATGCGGTCGATCCGCTCGAGGCCGCTGCACTGGCCCGGGCCGGCGCGCGGATGGCGGAGGCGGACCTCGTGGTGGCGTTGGCGGCACCGGGCCAGTCTTTCATCCAGACCTCAGCGCCGAGCCTGCGCGTGCGCACCATGCGGGACCTGCCGGGCAAGGATCCGCCGGATGCCGAGATGTCCATCTGCGCGCCGAGCGGCGAGGGCCTTGAGGCGCTCGCCCAGACCATCCGCGAGCGACTGGTGCCCGCCGCCGACCTGTCCAGCGACCTGCCCTTCGACTTCCGCTGAGCCGCTAGAGGCCCATGCAGGCGTAGCCGCTGTCCACGTAGAGCACCTCGCCGGTCACGCCGTTGCCCATGGGAGAAAGCAGGAAGGCGGCGGCCTCGCCCACGTCGTCCGTGGTGATGTTGCGGCGCAGCGGCGCCTTGCGCTCCACCCAGTCCAGGATCTGCCCGAAACCGCCCACGGCCATGGCGCTCAGCGTGCGCATGGGACCCGCGCTGATCACGTTGCAGCGGATGTTCCGGGGGCCCAGTTCCATGGCCAGGTAACGGTTGGTCGCCTCGAGTGCCGCCTTGGCGACACCCATGACGTTGTAGCCGGGCACGGCCTTCTCGGCGCCGTAGTAACTCAGCGCGATCATGCTGCCACCGTTGGCCATGAGCGGCGCCGCCCGATTGGCCATGGCGGCGTAGGTGAAGGCGCTGATGTCCATGGCCTGCGTGAACACCTGGCGGGGCGTGCCAGTGAACATGCCCTCCTTGAGCCATTCCTTGTCGGCGAAGGCGATGCTGTGCACCAGGAAGTCGATGGTGCCGAACTCCTTCGCGATGCGCGCGAAGGCGGCATCGAGCTGCTCGTCGCTTCCCGCATCGAGCGGCTGGAGCCAGGGATCGGTGAGACCGCAGGACTCCAGCGCGCCCCGTACCCGCCGCTCGTTCTTCTCGCCCGGCAGGTGCGTGAACAGGCACTGGCCGCCATGCTTCAGGACGCTCTGGGTGATGCCGGTGGCGGCGCTGCGGTCGTTCATCACGCCGACCACCAGTCCACGCTTGCCTTCGAGGATCTTCATGCGACGGAATCTAACCGCGCGGCGTGGCCGGCGCCGGGGCGGCCTCGGTGGCCACGCCGTACGCCCACAGAACCTGCTCGCGATCGCCGTTGCGAAGCCGGACCTCGGCCACGAACGCGCCGGTCCGCTGCGGCGGACGCACCTGCAGGACCAGTCGTGCGCCGTCGCTGAGCGGATCCACTCGCACCACGCGCATGGAGAGTCCACCGCTGGCCTCCGCGGTCGTCTCGCCTGGCAGCGGCTCGAGCAGGTCCACGGGGATCTCTCGCTCGGCGCCCACGGGAAGCACGCCCAGGTTGAGCGCGTACTCGCGCATCTTCAGGACCGTGGGCCTGTTGAAGGAGGCATCGCGAACCTTCAGGCCCAGCACGGGGCAGTCAGCCCGATCGGTCTGCACCACCCAGAAGGCAGGCCATCGATCGCGCGGCAGCGACTCCAGGTCGTAGCGAAGCACATAGGTGGCCTTGGGCGCGTCGCTCGAGGGATCGAACCCCAGGAACGCCGGCGTCAGACCGCCGGCCGAGACCACGCGGAACGGCTTGCGGTCGATGCTCTCGATGACGAACCGGCCCTTGCCAGGCCCCCCCGGCGGAGGCTGGAGGGCGCTGGGCACCGCCCGAAGCGGCAACGCCACCTCGCCCCGAACATCCAGTTCAAGAGCCTGTCCGAACCCCTCCGCCAGGATCTTCACCGTGGCCTTGCGCGGACCCGGGACCACGCTCGCCCCCAACTTGGCGTCGAAACGCGCAGAGGAGCCCGGCTCGATCCGGGTCCCGGCCAGACTGGTGGTGGTGGTGCACGTGCAGGTGGGCTGGATTGCCAGGATGGTCACCGGTCGATCCGACGTGTTCGTCAGCGTGATCTGACCGGTCCGATCCTCGCCAGGACTCATGAAACCGAAATCCAGGGCGACCGGTTCGGGCCGGAGCGGAGGTGGTCCGGAAACAAATCCCGCCGTCGTCTCGGCTTGCGGAGACTGCGGCACCGCCGGAGTTGTCAGGATGGCGATGAACAGGATGCAGCAGGAAACAGGCACTTTCATGGGGTTCCTTGATTGGACACCAGGGGGGCCAGAGTTCGGATTCGACCAGTGTAGGGGCTTCCCAATCGCCCTTGAGCCCGGCAACACACGCATGACAAGCTCAGGTCCCGCTTCGGTTTCCACCCTTTTGAACCTTTTGGATCTGCATTTCTTGCCTCCCTGCAGGATCGGGCTATGTTGTGCGGGTCAGAGGTTGAGGCGAAGTCTTCTCCCCCTGATGGCTGACGAAATCTCGACTCGAGAAAGAGACGGATTTCGTGTGTCTGGACCGGAAGGTCCTTTACCGAGCCCTTTTCCCTCCCTCCGCCCCCGGTCCTTGTGGCCGGGGGTATTTATTTCCGGACCCTTTCGGCTTTGGACCTTTGGGGGCTCCGCAGACCCCCGTTAGACTCCTGCCCCTTCCGCAAGGATTCCCCATGAAGAGCACCGACCTCCGCCCCGGCCTGGCCATCAAGATGGATTCCCGCCTCTACCTGATCACCAAGGTCGAGCACCGCACCCCGGGCAACCTGCGGGCCTTCGTGCAGGTGCTGCTGCGGGACCTGAACTCGGGTGCCCTCATCGACAAGCGGCTGCGGTCAGGAGAGGAAGTGGAGCAGGTCGATCTCGATCGCCGCCCCATGGAGTACCTGTACAAGGACGGCGACAAGTTCGTGTTCATGGACAGCCAGAGCTACGAGCAGGCCGAGATGAGCTCGGACTTCGTGGGCGACCTGCCGCTCTACGTGCTGCCGAACAACTCGGTCATCGTGAACTGGTGCGACGGCAAGCCCATCAGCATCGAGATGCCCAACATGGTCGAGCTGGTCGTGAAGGACACGCCGCCGGGCATCAAGGGCGCCACCGCCACGAACCAGCTCAAGGAAGCCACCCTCGAGACCGGCCTGAAGACCCGCGTGCCCCCGTTCATCTCGATCGGCGAGAAGGTGCGCGTGAGCACCGAGGACGGCAGCTACCAGAGCCGGGCCTGAGCCTTCGCGAAGTCACGGCAACGCCCGCGTGGCTTATCGCGGGCGTTTTCATGCGCGGCTTCCGGGCCGCTCACCCGAACAGCAGCAGCAGGTATCCGATGTCGCCCGCATCCACGGTGCCGCTGCCATCGAGGTCCGCCGCCGCGTCCGCGGCGCCGAAGCGAAGCAGCAGCACGGCGATGTCACCAGCATCCACCGTGCCGTTGCCGTCCAGGTCACCGGGCACGGCGCAGGCGGGCGCATCGCTGGTGCGCACCGAACCCGGCACGTTGGCGGGCCATCGCGTCACGGCGAAGTTCGTCTCCGCCTCCACCCACCATGCCAGCGACTGGTCGCAGTCGATCGCGGGAAGCGTGGCACTGCGGCTGGATCCGGAGGCAGTCATCGTGACCGACTGCACGGGACCTCCATCCACCTGCCACTTGAGGCGCACGGCATTGCTGAGCAGCAGCGTGCCCACGTTGGCGGTGACCGTGACGGAGACCGACTGGTCCGCCCCGGCGGCGACCGTGGCGCCCGGCCCGCTGACCAGCGTGATGGTGCAGCCGTTGAGCGACTGCTCCATGATGGTCATGGCCGCCGCGAAGTTCTCCTGGGCCGTGGGCATGATCTCCGATGCCGGCATGATGAAGCCGTACGCACCCGTGTCGCGGACCTCGGTGCAGTAGGAAAGCTGCCCCGCACTTCCGTAGGCCCAGTCGTTCATGCCACCGGATGCGGGATAGATGGTGGTGTTGATGGGCCCGGCCGTGTAGGTGAGTCCGTTCACCGCCTTCAGAGCCGCCTGCGCCGCCAGGCCGACGCGGTTGAAACTGCCCTGGTCGGGACTGAGTGTGCTGGTGTAGCCCCAGGGCCAGAGAAGCAATTCCGCATAGGCGTGGATGTCGAGGTGCGCCGCGATGTTCGTGCGTGGCAGGGCCCAGTCGCGGAAGCCCGCCGTCTCCGGCTCGCTGAACGCCGCCGTGCCGCGGTACGTCTCGCTGCTCTGGTTGCTGCTGGCCCCCGCCCCGCCCCACCCGTAGCCCCAGTTGCGGTTCAGGTCCACACCGTAGCTGCCGCCACTGTTGAGCCGACGGTTCTTCCGCCACAGCCGATTGGTGATCCAGCTGAACTCGTAGCCATCCGGATTGCAGACCGGGAAGACGAACACCTCGCTGGCGTCGAGCACCGCCGAGATGCGGGGGTCGGTGTCCGCCGCCTCCACCATGCGGTCGGCGATCCACATGCCGGTCATGGTGCCGCCCCACTCGCGGGCGTGCTGCGTGGCGGTGAACAGGAACGCGGGCATCGCCGTGCCCGCCGGATGCCGCGAGATGCGGATGCCTCGGATCGAGCGTCCCTGGATGCTGACGCCGCAGGTGACGATGGTGCAGAGATCGGGCCGCGCCGCGACCAGGGCATCGAGTCTGGCGTTGATGGCCGCCAGGTTCTTGAAGTCGGCGAACCAGTCCGCGGCCTTGTCCTGGGCCCTGGCCAGCCGCTCCTGTTCGGCCGCCACCAGCACCTGGACATCGGGAATCAGGATGTCGAAGGCGATGCCCGCCTGACGCAGCGCTCCCAGCCGTGATCGCGGCAACCTCCAGTCGCTGGTGCCGCCAGCCGCCGGCGCGTGCGTCCATGGATCATCGCTCAGTTGCTGCATGCGCAGAAGGTCCCGCGGCGTGCGGAGCAACGCCCGCACCACCACTTCGCCGTCGAACCTCGCCCGGG
>JBILWQ010000341.1:0-4879 GCA_044369805.1 Phycisphaerales bacterium | reverse complement strand
AGTTGATCATTTTATCTGTCGATTTATCCATTCCAAGATATCCGTGATAAAAAGTAACGATTGTTTTATTATTCTTAAATAATTGCTTCTCGTATTTTGTATAAAAAACATTTAATGATCCAAAATGAATAACAGAATTTCTTACAAAATGAGGGTTGTAGCTGATCCATCCATTGACACCTTTCTTCTTCAGGTATTTTATTAATGCCGTGCCTTCATAATATATGGCCCAATCCTTGTTCTCAGATATAAATACCCAGCTGTTTTTTAAAAAAAATGTTTTGATATTAAGGGCGAGATCAATTGCCAGTTTGACTTTTCTAATCATAGAACTTTTTAACGGTTTCGAAATAAATAATTACTTATTCTAAGCTGCAACCGTAATTACCGGAATGAGATATAAAGCTGTTTCTAAAAGGGATCATTCTAGAAGGATAGCTCCTATATATCCTTCTGTTGCATTTTCTATACTAATGACCCTAGCAGGATTACCGATTACAAGTGAATTATCCGGGACATCAAAATTTACAAAAGAGTTCGGGGCTATCAGAACATTTGTCCCGATTGTTATTTTTCCTACAATAACAGCATTTGCGCCAATCCAATTTTTATCTCCAAGAACAGGTGATCCTTTTAATTTCCCCCGGTTTGTTCGCCCAATAGTAACTCCTTGGGTAATATTACAGTTCTTGCCGATCCTAGTATTTTCATTAATAACTATACTTCCAAAATGTGAGATTAAAAACCCTTCACCTATTTATGTAGATGTAGGAATCTGAAAACCATATTTATAAGAATACCGCCGCAAAAGTAGCCGATAAAATATTCCAGAAAATGAATATTTTTTTGAAAAGGACGCCTTTCGGAGAAAAAACATAAATCGAAATCCGGGAATAAAAAATGCCTGTATAAATGCTTTGGTACCGGACTTTGAAAGGTATCGATACTAATCGGCTGCTATAATTTTATTTATCTTTTTAGTCATAGATTTACTTAACCTCGCTATTATTTATAGGTGCTGTTAATCTTGCAATTATGAAAGGTCATATACCTTGTTTCATGTTTTCAACATTTACTAACATTGAATCTATAACTTCGTACACATTTTTCTGAGCCGCCCAGCCAAGTTGTTTCTTAGCTTTTGCTGGGTTTAGGTAACTTTGAGAGATATCCGAAGGCCTCACCAATCTGTCGTTCTTATTAATATGGTTTTTGTAATCAAGTCCGAATTTTGCGAAACAGTATTCAACAAATTCTTCCAATGAAATTGATTTACCCGTAGCGATAATATAATCATCGGGTTGGTCTTGCTGCAACATCAGGTACATTGCATTTACGTATTCTTCTGCGCAGCCCCAGTCCCTAATAATAGACAAATCACCAAGTTCAAGTTTATTCGTACTGCCGTTTTTAATGTTTATTACTGCATCAATAATCTTCCTGCTAACAAACTTGTTGTTCCTGAGAAAAGATTCATGATTAGATAACAAACCAGAGCACGCATATAGCTTATAAGCGTTGCGGTAACTCGATACCAACCAGAAAGCTGTTGACTTAGCAACAGCGTAAGGTGAAAGAGGATTGAACGGTGATTTTTCATCGGCAGGCGTGTCAGTAAAACCAAAACACTCCGATGAACAGGCATTATAGAAACGTATATCTCTTTTTAGGTATCGCAATACTTCCAGTATATTCAAAGTTCCCAGGCTGATACTTTCAAAAGTTTCTATTGGCTGTAAAAAGGACATTGAAACAGAGGTTTGCCCACTAAGATTGTAAATTTCATCTGGCTTAATATCATCAATTACATGCAATAAACTTCTAAAATCCAGAAGTGATAGTGAAACAAAATTCACGTTCTGTTTGATTCCGAGCATGGTTAATCCCGCAAAAGAATTCAACTCTTTATCACGGGACGAACCGTATACAATATATCCTTTTTTAATAAGCAGATCTGCCAGCAAAGTCCCATCTTGTCCGGAAACTCCAATGATTAAGGCGCGTTTCATTACTGTATTTATAATTTAAACAAAAACAGTTGTGATAGGTATTTATCCTCTTCCGGCAATTTTTCTGGCCAGTGTCAAGGTTAGTGTTTCTTCTAGGTTAAGAATGTCTTTATTTTCAATTGCAAGATTCTCAAACAGATACTTTAATGTTTCCTGTCTTTTCTCCAGCCCGAGTTTGGTATCAAGCCCCTCCCCGTCGCTGAGAATATAATCGAACAAAAGATATCCATTGTCATTCAAACGATCGATAACGGCTTTTGCTATTACCAATGGGTCATCAAGATGTTCAAATACGGTGGCAATAATGATAAAGTCGAATTTTTCTCCGCCTATTAGGTAAAACGGATCATTAAAATATGCAGGAGTAAGATATGGCATCTTTTCAATAGCACTATCCTGGCCATACAGATAACGCGCATAATGGAATGCATGATTTGGTATATCAAACAATGTCCATGTGCATTTTTTGTAAGACAAGTATCTTCTCCATGTTGTATAATAAGGAGCCAGCGAACAACCATATTCCAAAACCCTCATGCCAGGCTTTAAACTTTGTAGCACTTTATATCCCATGAGCGGGTTCAGAGCACCTTTATAAGTATAATGAAACAACTGGCTTACGTTTTCCGGTAGTTGCCAGTTCTCGATATGTAGTTCGGGCGTGTCCCAGCTTAATACTTTGTGTGATTGTGCCTTTTTCCTGTATTCAAATTTTAAAGCGAAAAAGTCATCGAGGTTGATGTTTCTGCCGCCATAAATTTTTATCCAATATCTTTTAAATAATACAAACCAGTTCTTTCTTACACCGGTAAAACAAACGGTTTCAATAAGCCTGAATTTATAAAGGGCCGCATCTTTGATCAACCTGAAATAGCCTGTAAGAAAAGAAATATTAATATTCCTTTTTTTCTGAACAGCGATCCAGGCATCCTGTTCCTTATACAGTTGTTGCAGATCCGGTTTTATATTATCAAAATGGTTTGCCTGGTCATCTGTTTGATGTTCCATGTGTATTTTAGTTTTTGGGAGTGTTGGCAATAATAAAAAAGCCAGTAGTGTTTTGAATATTGGGGCGGTCGAAATATTTTACGATCAATTCAAGCGGCAACAGTAAGAACCATGCGATGGTCCTCTTATTATAATAGATATACATCAGGTCATAAACTGAAGCATATAAACCTCCCATCGGTATGATCGTACAATTATTGAATGCTGCGCCAATGAACTGGTTAATAAAAGAGACCGTAAACCTGAACTTATCAGCCTCTGCATCTCCATGTAAAGGATGAATAAAAGGAACTGTCAAAATGAGCACACCATCCTTTTTCAGGATTCTTGCCATTTCATGTAATGCTGCCACGGAATCATCTAAATACTCCATTACTTCGGTGCACAGCACAACATCGTACGCATTATCGGCTATTGGCAAAATGGGCAGATCAGCAACTATATCCACCTGCAGGTTTGCGGACCTGTTTAATGTATGCCATTCACCGGCATCGGCGGGCGGCCTGAAATTTCCCCTGCGTTTAGCGGGCTCTGCGCCTACTTCAAGCACACGTTTCCCGGTAAACAAGTGTTTGTATTTATCGAGGTATTCGTCCAGGTATTTCCTGCGGTATGAAATGATCTTACCCAACTTCGTGTACGAATTTATAGGTTGTGTTTTCGCCCATGCCTGCCAGAAATTTTTCCAGCCATCCCATTCCGTACAGTTTCAATTCCCTGTCATGAAAGGCAAATACATTTTTATTTGAAATTATCTCGCAGCCGAGATGATATTTGTCGGAGGCTGTGTTACAGTTGATATACCTGATACCGTTTTCGTTTGCAGCTTTTACCGTTTTGTCGGAAAAAACATTACCAGGCGGCACCAGCACTTCTATTTTCTGCCCGAATGTTTCTTCAAGTATTCGTTTCGATTCGCTGATATGTTTATAATGGGTTTCATATGGTAAATGATCCCAGAATTCACGGTGTTCCCTCCTGTTGCCTTTAAACAGTTTTGGCCTGAACTGGTTATCTTCCAGCAGGCAATGTGTTAAACCATGAGACGCAAGGTTCAGTAAGCCTGAACTTACTCCTTCCCTGATCGCTTTAACTTCTTCCGGATATTTTTTATTGATAGGCGTCAGAGCTCCCGAGTATTCAACCCAGCAGGCAGTAATGCCTACCGTTAAGCAGGCATTGTATTTGGCCAGCACTTTATACAGTGCGTACCATTCTTTGCACAACATTTCATCATATTTGCCCCAGGCCCTGAACCCAGGCAGGTATTTCAAAAAAAGTATATTGCCTAATCCAAGCGGAAATTTTGAATATACTTCAAAATGTTTGGATGAAGCCCCAACATCATCCATCCGCAAAGCGATGTTCTTTACTTTCGAATCTCCAGGCATAAAGTCGGGGTTATGTTTCTATTGATAAAATAATTAGAGAGCTTGTCCATAATAGCATTACCAAACCTGTTCCTTGAAGTATTTTTCCGGTGATAATGAAACGAAAAGTCTACAATATCCAGATCGAGTAATTGTCTCACTACGCTTGTCTTTGTAATAAAATTCAAGTCAGCTACCGATTTCTGGTTCTTGCCTCTCATTATAATATACAGTTTCGTGATCTGTTTGCCCATAAAAACAGGAGCGAATGTTTTAAAATGCGGCTCATACGGAAACCTGTAGTCTGGAATATCCAGGTAAACACAACCACCCGGTTTACAAACGCGGTGAATTTCGCTTAGCGATTTTCGTATATCGCGCACATGTTCCAGTACACTGATCATAAGAACAAGGTCAAAAGAATCGTTTTTATAAGGCAGGTCCTCCGCTACGCCTACCACAAAACTGATGTTGGGCCTGGCAGAATCCCGA
>JBILWQ010000169.1:0-4900 GCA_044369805.1 Phycisphaerales bacterium | reverse complement strand
GCTGGTGCAGACCGGCAAGAGCCCCATGGTGCCCATCGTGCTCGTGGAGGGCGCTGGCCCCGACGGCAAGCCCATGGGCTACTGGAAGCGATGGGAGTTCGGGGTCGTGCAGAACCTGCTCGCCCAGGGGTGGATCAGTCCCGAAGACCCGGGCCTGTGCGAGATCGCCTCGGATCCCGCGGACGCCGTGCGGCGCATCCTGCACTTCTACCGCCGCTACCACAGCAGCCGCTACGTCGATGACCACTTCGTCATCCGGCTCAAGCGCCCGCTGAGCGAGCCGCAGATCCAGTCGCTCAACCACGAGTTCAAGGCCCTGGTGAAGACCGGCCAGATCCACCAGACCGGCCAGGTCGAGGGCGAGCAGGAGCATCCTGACCTGCCCCGGCTCCGCTTCCACTTCGCCAAGCGGGCCTTCGGCACGCTGCGTCGGATGATCGACCGCATCAACGCGATGCCCGAGGACGGCTCGCTGCCCAGCCCGTGAGACGAGGGCCGCTGCCCCTGGTGGCGTCGCTGCTGCTCGCGGGGTGCGCCGCACCGCCGCCACCGACTGCGGCCAGGGTGAGCCCCGGCCCGGAGGGCCTGCAGGCGCTCCGCTACGGGATCCGGGCAGGTGCGCCGGAGATGGAGGCGATCGCGGCGGCGTTCGCGGCGCGATCGTGGCCCTCGCCCGCATTGCGGCAGTCCCTGGCCGCCGCCGGCCTGCAGGCCGCGATCATCCGCGCCGGCGATGCCGAGAAGGTCCGGGAGCGGCTGGGGCCGGTGTCGGATGTGGTCCGGACCGAGATCGGCACGGCCACCGCTTGGGTGGACCTGGTTGAGCGGCAGGTGCCGGCGGGTGTGGCCACGGCCGCCGTGCCCGGATGGCGTTCGGGTCCCATGGATACCGCCGCGATCGCCCTGCGGGGCTGGATCGTTCCCGACAACTCCGGGGGGCGGCTCGACGTTGAAGTGGCGATCCATCTCATGCACCAGGAGACGCGACGCACGTCGCTGCCCGGCACGCCTCCGGATGGCTGGCTGCTTCGGACATCCGCGTTCGCGTGCACGCTGCGCGATGGCGAGGCACTGCTGCTGCTGCCGCGGCCTTCACCGCCCCGCGGGAAGGGACCGGCGCTCGATGCGGACCTGCCCGCGCCGTGCGGCATGTTCCTGCTGGGCGAACCCGATGTCCGCCGCGGGCAGGTGGGCTCCGAGGGATTCGCCACGGCCATCGTTCTGATCGCTCGCCTGCCTCCGGGCATCCACCCGCCGCCCCTCGAGGCCATGGACACGCCCGCCCTTGGCTGGGACACTGGACCGGCAGGCCCGCCATGAGTCCGGTCACCCCCACGCGACCCCGCATCCGATTCCGTCCGCACACGCGGTTCAGGCGCCCGTTGGCGGCACTGGCGGTGCTGCCGGCCCTGATGACGCTGGGCAACCTGCTCTGCGGCTTCGCGGCCATCCACTACGCAGCCATGCCCGTTGCCGAGACGGCCGTCTTCGGCTGGAGCACCCTCACCGTGTCCGGCTGCCTGATCTTCCTGGGCATGTTCCTGGATGCGCTCGATGGCAGCGTGGCGCGCCTGACGCGAAGCACCAGCGACCTGGGGGCCCAGCTGGATTCGCTCGCGGACATGGTCACCTTCGGTGTGGCGCCGGCCTACATGATGCTCCGGCTGGTGAGCCACTACTACGGGCCCGAGCACTACACCGGCGTGCTGGGCCCGGATGCCGACAACCTGTACGCCCGCGTCACCTGGACCATCGCGGCCGCCTACATCTGCTGCACTGCCCTTCGCCTGGCCCGCTTCAACGTGGAGACCCCCTCGGCGGATCTGGAGGACCATCGCTGGTTCCGCGGCCTGCCCTCACCCGGCGCGGCGGGCTGCGTGGCCAGCCTGATCCTTCTGCACCAGCACCTGCTGGTCAAGAGATTCGGCGGCGAGTTCCCGCCCGGCTACGAACGGGGCAGCAGCCTGCTCATTCCGCTGGTCACGGCGCTAGCAGCGCTGGGCATGGTGAGCACCATGCGCTACCCGCACCTCATCAACCGCTGGGTGGCGGGCCGCAAGGACTTCGGCTCCCTGGTGCGCATCGTGATCCCGGTGGTCATGGCCATCTGGTGGCTGCAGGTGGCCCTTGCCATCTGCTTCGTCGCCTACGCCATGAGTGGCCCCCTGGGCGCGCTCAGTCGCCGGGTTCGCCGTCGTCGCACGCCCCCCACCTTGCCCGCCTGAGGTCCAGGGCGCAGGCCGCGGCTAGCATCGCCGCGATGACCTCGCTTCCCCAGGTCCCCGATGCCTCCGGCCGTTTCGGCAGGTTCGGCGGCCGTTACGTGCCCGAGACGCTCATGGCGGCCCTCGAGCAGCTCGACCGCGCCTACGCCGAGGCGCAAGCCGATCCCGCATTCGCCCACCAGGTGGCCACGCTCCTCCGCGACTTCGTCGGTCGACCCACGCCGTTCGGACCCGCCGAGCGACTCTCCGCACACGCCGGCGGCGCGGCCATCTGGCTCAAGCGGGAGGACCTGGCCCACACGGGCGCTCACAAGATCAACAACACCATCGGGCAGGCCCTGCTGGCCAAGCGCCTGGGCAAGCGTCGCATCATCGCGGAGACCGGCGCCGGCCAGCATGGCGTGGCCACGGCCACCGCCTGCGCGCGGCTTGGCCTTCGCTGCGAGGTCTACATGGGTGCCGAGGATGTCCGGCGGCAGGCCCTCAACGTCTTCCGAATGCGGTTGCTGGGCGCCAAGGTGAACGCGGTGGAGACCGGCAGCCGCACGCTCAAGGACGCGACCAACGAGGCCATGCGCGACTGGATGGGCAGCGTCGACGACACCCACTACATCATCGGCAGCGTGGTGGGGCCGCACCCCTTCCCGATGATGGTGCGCGACTTCCAGAGCGTCATCGGTCGCGAGTGCCGGGCCCAGTGCATGGAGCGGCTGGGGCGACTGCCGGAGGCGGTGGTGGCGTGCGTGGGTGGTGGCAGCAACGCGGCGGGCATCTTCTTCCCCTTCATCGGGGACCCGGGCGTTCGGCTGGTGGGCGTGGAGGCGGGCGGCCGCGGACCGGCCGCTGGCCAGCACGCGGCGCCGCTGAGTTTCGGCAGCCCAGGCGTGCTGCACGGCTCGCTCAGCTACGTGCTGCAGGATTCGGCCGGCCAGACCGCGGACGTGCACAGCTGCAGCGCGGGCCTGGATTACCCCGGCGTGGGCCCCGAGCACAGCTTCTGGAAGGACACCGGCCGCGTGACCTACGTGGCCACGACCGATGACGAGGCACTGGATGCCTTCCGGCTGCTGGCCGAGCAGGAGGGCATCATTCCCGCGCTGGAAACGGCGCACGCCGTGCACGCGGCCGTTCGGCTGGCCGGAACGCTGCCGCGCAGCGCGGCGGTGGTCATCAACGTGAGCGGCCGTGGCGACAAGGACGTGAACGAGGCGATCCGCCTGCTGCAGGCTCGCGGCGACGCCGTCTGATCAGCGCGATCGCCCGGCCTTCAGGTCGACGGCGATGGGGTTGTGATCGCTGGCGTAGCCCTTCGGCCGCCGCTCGTTGCTGTCGAGCCCCTTGGGCAGGCCCAGCACGAAGAAGGAGCCCGGCTCCGCCTTCTGCAGCAGGTTCGGACTGAGCATGATGTAATCGATGGTGCGCTGAATCGGCTTGCCCTCATCGCCCACGAAGGAGTGCGTGAGGTACTTCGTGCTTGCCTTGCCGCCTTCGGCCTGCTCGCCCTTGCCGCGGCGATCCGCATCGGGTCGTGCCTCGTAGGCGCTGACCAGCCCGCCCAGCTCCTTCTCGCGCATCAGGCGCGCAGTCTTGTCGTTCGGCGATGCGTTGAAGTCACCGACCACCGCGATCTGCGCGTTGGCGTCCTTGGCGCGGATGGCATCGACCAGCCCCACCACCGCCAGCGATTCAAGTTCCCGCTGGTGCGCGTACTTCTTGCCGCCGGCCTTGAAGTGAACCACGAAGAGGTGCAGCAGGCTTCCATCGGGCAGGCGGATGTCCGCCTGGAGGGGGCTCCGCTGGAACCCGGGCTTCTCGAGCTTGTCCGGCTTCGCCCACCCCCCCTTCTTCTGCGCAGCCGGATCGGCCGGGATGCGCGACGCGGAATCCGCGAGCCGGAGATCGACGAACGTCTCCACCCGCTCGATCGGGAAGCGGCTGAGCACCGACTGCTCCACGCCGCGGTAATAGCCCACCTCGCGGCTGGCCAGATGCTCGTAGCCCATGTCCTTCAGGTAGGTGTCGCGGAACCACTTCAGGCACGCCTCGCTCTCCACCTCCTCGAGCGCCAGCACGTCGGCATCGAGCTGCCGGATGATGGACGCCAGGTTCTTCAGCCGGGTCTCGTCCGTCTGCATCGGCAGGTCATCGTCGTCACCGGACAACTTCGGGTCGTCCACGTCGTCGAAGAGGTTCTCCACGTTGAACGCCGCCAGCCGGACCGATCCCGAGGCCTTCTGGGGAGGCTTCGGCACCCCGGTTGGCGGAGCAGCCTTCCCGTCGTAGGAGACCTGCCTCGGCTCCGCCTGCTTCCCCGCGGCAGGCGCCTTGGCGCCGGACTGGGCCGTGGCGGGCACCGACAGCAGCGACGCGAGCACGAGACAGGCCAGCATGCGAAGGGTCTGCATGCCGCGAAGTGTACGAGCGGCGCACGGCTACGATGGCCCGATGGTCCGATCCAGCCGATCGCGTTTCGTCGATTACATGGCTGGGGTGCGCCGCAAGCGACAGGCCGGCGAACGGACGATCGTCAGCTTCCACGGCACCGAGCGAAGCCTGAAGCGACAGCGGAGGTTCGGCGAGCTGTTCCGTCGCTTCCTGGGCGAGCTGCGTCCCCACGCCGCGGGCATGGCCTTGGCCCTTGGCACGCTCGCGGTGGGCACCGTGCTGAACCTGCT
>JBILWQ010000168.1:0-4902 GCA_044369805.1 Phycisphaerales bacterium | reverse complement strand
ATGACGCGGATGGTGCGGCGAGCATGGCAGCCATGCGGGATCTGGCCAGGGTGGGTCGTGATGATGTGGCGGTGAAACTCTGGCAGATCTGCAGTGACAAGGCCTGGAGTGCCCGTGTGGCACCGTTCGCGCTGGATCCGCTCTTTGCGAGTCGGGAACGGCAGGCATTCCTGGTGGCGTATGGGCGCACGGCCGCACCAACCGATCGGCAACGCGACATGCTCTGGCAGCTCTGGGGTCCGCAGCTGGATCAGGTGAGGGATCCGCAGCAGGTGGAACTGTTCGCCAACGCGGTCCGCAAGTCATGGCCCTCCATGGACTGGGAGCGACTCCGAGGGCCCATGACCTCGGCGGTGGGTTCCCAGGCGACGCGGGCCGCCATGCTTCGGGCGGCGGAGTCGACCCGCAACGAGCAGCATCGCGCTGCCATGCAGGCCCTGCTGGCCAACTGAAAGGTCAGGGTTGCCCGGCGGCCGCGGTGGCCGCGGGCGTGGAGGAGGGTGTCGCGGGTCTGGCCTTCCCGGCCTCATCCGCGATCCGCTGGAGCAGCTTCCTTCGCACTGCTTCAGGATCCAGGTCGAACCGCTGCGCCACCGGCTGGCCGGTGACGCGCTGGGCTCCATCAAGCGCCACGGCCAGGACAGCCATGCTGCCCACCAGGGTGGGGTGCAATCGGTCATTCTGGATGAGTGGACCAAGCCTGGCCTGGCTCCAGACCTGCCCGCATGCCGTCACTGGATCGCCAGCCTGGGTGCACCGCACCAGTTCGGACACCGACACGATCACCACGTTTGGGTGGGCTCGGGACCAGGCCTTGACCCTGTCGTTGAGCTGCTTCAGGCAGTCGCCCGAGGGCACCATGGGCTGGAGCAGCATGCCCCCGCCGATGGCGCCCTTCATGTCCGGCAGGTCGCCCACGACGATCGGCACCCCGGAGCGGGCCAGTTGGTCCAGTCGGGTCAGGGCTGTCTCCAGCAGTGTCATGCGGTCCTCACAGGTCCGCAGCGGCTTGCCCGCGGCGCCCCGAGTGCCGTAGGCGTTCCAGAAGAGCCAGTCGATGGCGATGACGAGCGTTGGCTTCGCCTCAAGGGCCGCTGTGACCGTTCGGCGGGCCGTCGCCTCGGGCTGCATGAAGTAGGTCTCGGTGGCCAGGCTCTCGACCTGAATGTCTCCGCCGCGGGCAGCCGCCTCGATCAGGTCGGCCAGATCCACCCGACTGGTCGGACGGGTTCCGTCGGGAAGCGTGGCACGAAGGCGCACGCCAAAGCCGTCGCTGACGCTGGCACCCATGACCACCACCCGGGCGAGCGGGTCCGGCTTCTCCCCGCCTTTGCTGCTCGGCGAGTTTGTGACTGCCACGCGGGTGGGCGGCTCCGCTGGTGGCGCGGCGGCGGTGCATGCCAGCAGGGCACCCAAGGCCACCCAGGCGGCCAGGAGGCCCTGAACGGGGCTTACAGAGGGTCGGGCGGGGGACTGCCGCGCCATGGCTCGGGCAGCCTAGCGTGCGGCGATTCGCCGCCGGTCAGCCACGTACCGAGAATGCGCGACAGCGGACTGGCCCCATCGACTTGTCCTGAATCAGGCGTTCGGCTGGGTCACCGGGTCGGCGGAGCGGCCCGCCCTGCAGGCCATGACCAAGGTGATGGCGCCCACGCTCAGGAATCCGCCTGACTGCATGAAGCCGTCGAACGCGGCGGCCACGAACCACACCACGGCCGCCCCGAAGGCGGTGATCCGCACCGGGTCCTGGAGCACGGCTCGGAGCGATTCCCGGAAGAAGTGCACCATGAACATCAGGAACATGATGGCTCCCACCAGGCCGGTCTCCGCCAGGATCTGGATGTAGGTGGAGTGGATCATGGTCACCTCCGTCATCTTGCGGTACTGACTGTGAACATCGGTGTATCTGGCGATGCTCTCCGGAATGCCGCCAATCCCAACGCCGACGATGGGCCACTTGCGCACACCCTCCATGGCCATCTGCCACATGGCCAGTCGAAATTCCACGGTGACGGCAGACTTGCCCTCCAGGGTCTGGGTGACTTCCTTGGCGGCCAACTCGAACTTGGCTCGCAGATGGGATGAGGCCAGCACGTAGGCCCCAGCCACAATCACCAGGCCCACGCACGCACGGATCAGAGCTCGTCGGCGCCAGTCCTTGCTGGTGAAGGCCAGCAGCGCATTCGCCAACAGAAGTTCCACCGCAATCGCAATCACCGCGGCCCGCGTGGCGGACCAGACTAGGGCCACGCCCGACAGGATGGCTGGGGGCAACGATGCGAGGGCACTTCGCCAGCCAGCGATCACCGCCAGCATGAGCCAGTAGGTCAGGGCCACCGCGTTCCAGAGCCCATTCTGGGTGGGGGTGGTCAGGCCGGCACGGTCCCATCCGGCCTTTCGAGCCGGGGGCCAATTGAACGCCACCTGCGAGGCCTGGATCAGTTCCATCAGTGTGGTGCCAGCCAGCAGTGCGCCAGCCAGGTGCCACCACCGATGCCGAAGGGGCCAGAGCACGGGAATCCAGAGCAGCACGCGCGTGCAGCGGAACTGCTCCACCCCAAAGGCCCGGTCGCTTGACCAGATCAGCGAGAGCCAGCTCCACGCCAGCCACGCCAGAAGCCATCGAATCCACGGTTGTTGCCAGAGTTCACGGCCAGCTTGCAGCATCTCCGCGGGCCGGAGCAGGGCGCCCCCCACGGCGATTCCCAGCCCGATGTTGCCTGTGGCGGTCGAGATGGGCTGCAACGCCATGCCCAGCATGGCCGTCCACAGGTGCAGGGTGGCCAGATCGATACGGGGTGCGGCCGCGGTCAGGGGTTCCCCAGTCGAGGCGGATTCTGCGGGAGCCTCCATCATCTCCGGGACAGTCTAACCACGGAGCGCGAGTGTTCTGACAGTGCTCAAGTGATCCGGTGATATTCGCGATACCAGTCGACGAAGCGTCGGATTCCGGTTTCGATGGGCGTCGACGGCTTGAAGCCGAAGTCGCACTCGAAATCCGAGACATCGGCGGTCGTGTCGGGCACGTCGCCGGCGTGGATTGGTTCCATCTGCAGGACTGCCTTGCGGCCCAGGCACTCCTCCAGGACCTGGATGTAGCGCATCAGCGGCACGGTCTGGCCGCAGGCCACGTTGTACACGCGGAACGGGGCGGAACTGGAGGCGGGGTCGGGGTTGCTCGCATCAAAGGCCGGGTTTGGTCGTGCAGGCTTCTCCAGCACCCGCACGATCGCCTCAGCCACGTCGTCGATGTAGGTGAAGTCGCGCGTGCTGCGACCCTGGTTGAACACGCGGATGGGCTCGCCGCACAGGATCGCCGCGGTCCACCTGGAAAGCACCATGTCGGGTCGGCCCCATGGGCCATACACCGTGAAGAATCGCAGCCCCGTGCAGGGCATGTTGAACAGGTGCGCGTAACTGTGCGCCATCAGCTCGTTGGCGCGCTTTGTAGCGCCGTAGGGCGTGATCGGGTGATCCGCGAGCACGTGCTCGCTGAAGGGCAGAGCACGATCAAGGCCGTAGACGGAGCTGGAGCTGGCGTACACCAGGTGCCCGATTTCGCGCTGGCGGCACTCCTCCAGGATGTTGGCGAAGCCGACGAGGTTGGCCTGCACGGTGCGGGCTGGGTTGGTGATACTGGCGCCGGCGCCGGCCTGGGCGGCTAGGTGGATCACGTGGGTGGGCCGTGCCGCATCGAAGGCGGCGGCAAGCGCGGCCGGATCCGCGACATCGCCGTGCAGAAACGCGAAGCCCGGGCGCTGCTCCAGCAAGGCAAGCCGCGCCCGCTTCAGGGATGGGTCGTAGTAGTCCGAGAGACTGTCGAGGCCAGTGACCGGGATGCCGCGATCCAGCAGCGCTGCCGAGGCGCGCGCGCCAATGAAGCCGGCGCAGCCGGTGAGGAGAATCTTCACCCGGAGAAGGCTAGCGGGTTGGAGCGATCGATTCGAAGGCTGGGGGCGCAGGCGGCATCTGCGTTTAGGGGGGCGCGTGCCGGGCACGCCGCTGACTTTGGGGGATCACCGCGCGGCGCGATTAGCATTCACCAGTCCGCAGAGCCAGTCGTACACGCGGCCGTAGATTTCGTGCAAGGCGATCTCGGTTTGTTCGAGCGCAGTGCCTCGTGGGACGAACGCCAGGATCGTGATCGGTCTGCTTGCGCGGAAGTCGACGGCGAAGGGAGTGATGTCGAGTCCAGCAGCGCGGAAGAGCGATGCTGCGCGCGCCATGTGGAACGCGGAAGTGAAGAGAATGAGGCGCGGAGCACGCGGCTGCGTGGTTGTCGGATCAACCAAGGGATGCGCGGCGAAGTAAGCGGCGACCGCGCGCTTCCTCGCTGGTGTTGGTCGCACGGCCGACAAGGATGATGTCGGAGTCTGGCACGCCGAAACTGAGCGCGCGTTCACGAAGCACATCGCCAACAGTCACTGGATACTGGCGCAGCGGGGACCAACCGCCTGTGAAGATGAGATGGCGTGCTTTGCCGGCGCGGTAGAGATCGAAGCCGCCGAGGAATCGATCGAAATCGAGAAACTCGCAGGTGCCAGAGTCGCCAGGCGGCACGATGAGCCCGCCGCTCAAGACAACGATGCCGTCGGCGACGGGGATGTCAGAAACCTTCGGTCGAACGAAACCAGATTCGGCAAGGCGCACGAGCCAACCGCTTGCCAGCGGCGTCGAAAGGATCCACAGGAGAAGCGTGGCGCAAGCGGCAATCCGCCAACTGCGCCGCCATGCCGCGAACGCCAGCATCGCCAGCACGATCGGCACTGGCATCAAGAAGAGAGGCAGGACTTCACGCAGCATGCACCGGGGTCGCGATGCAGATCACCGAGTTTGTGGAACAAGCGCTGATCGGACGGCTTCCGCAATTCGGTCAGCCGTGAGACCTACCTGCGCTCGAAG
>JBILWQ010000249.1:0-3552 GCA_044369805.1 Phycisphaerales bacterium | reverse complement strand
AGCGTGCCCTTCTGGGTGCGCCCGGGAGCGCCCGTTCGATGGTCGACGGTCTGGGACACCAACCCCATGGAGACGGCGCTGGCTCAGCCCGATGCGAGGGCGTGGCTGCAGGAGCGATACGACCTGGTGCTGGTGGACTGGCCCATGCTGGATCGCTGGCAACGGAGCGGCTGGCTGGCGAAGGGACTGGATCCGGCACGCGTGGCGGACGCGCTCCGCGGCCTGGACCGCATGAGCCTGGCCGGCGAACGCGAGATCGTCTCGCTTCGTGGGCCATTGCGTCCCACATGGCCTGCGGCGGAGCCTCGCTGAGGCGCGAGTTGGGACATACTGAGGTGATGACGCGAATCCTGATCGGCGCCCTGGCCCTTCTCCTGCCTGCCTGCGGCACGGTGACGGAAGGCACGCGGACCGAGCCCCTCGTGACGGCACGCCCCTCGCTCCCCCCCGAGCGGCCACCCGTGACCTGGCGAGGCGAGGTGATCGAGTGGTCGGAACTTCGGCCCCTGCTGGCCGAGCGTGCCGGTGCCGTGGTGCTGGAGGAGGTGCTGCTGGACCGGCAACTGGACCGGTTGATCCGCGAACGAAACCTGACGGTGGACGACGCGATGGTGGAGCGGGAAACCGGCGATCTGCTGGCCGGGCTGAGCGAGGACCCCGATCGTGCGGGGCGGTTGCTGCTGGACCTTCGGGCCGCCCAGGGGCTGGGCGACCGGCGATGGAACGCGCTGCTGCGCCGCAACGCCGCGGCACGGCTGCTGGTGCAGGACCAGGTCCGCGTGACGCCGCAGGCGATCGAGGCCGCGATGGATGCGGCCCATGGACCACGCCGCAAGTGCCGGATCATGGCGCTGCCGGACCTGAAGGCCTGCGCCGAGGCGCGTCGACGCATCGATGCCGGCGAACCCTTCGGCGAGGTCGCGGTGTCGATGAGCACCGACCGGTCCGCGGCGCGCGGGGGGCTGGTGAATCCCGTGAGTCGGCTCGATCCGAGCTGGCCCGCGAGCTTCCGGCAGGCCCTGTGGGATCTGCCCATGGGCGCGACCAGCGCGCCGGTGCTGGTGGACCAGGGCTACGTGCTGGTGCGTGCCGAGGGCGAGGTGCCCGCGGAGGCCGTGGATCAGGCCAGGGCGCGCGCCACGGCGGAGCGTGATGTCCGGCGGGCGCAGGAGCGCGTGCAGATGGAGGCGCTGGTGGCAGGACTTCGCGAGGCCCAGCGCGATGCGGTGGTCTCGGACGAGGACCTGAAAGGCGCGTGGCGAAGGGTCAGGAACGCAGCGCGCTGAGCCGGAAGACGGCGATCGGCAGCAGCACCGCCGCGGGCAGCGCCGCGGCGAGCATGGGGGGCAGGCCCGCCATGGGCAGCGTGGTGAGCGTGATGGCCGTGATGCTGGCCGGCACGGCGAAGGCCGCGGCGCGCAGACTCTGCTGCAGCAGTCCTCGCGGCTCCCGGAGCAGGAAGAAGGGGATGGCCACAGCGAGCACCAGAAGGTTGACCGCCGGCCCCATGACGCGGGCGGCGAGCAGGCGACCCGCACTGAGCCGCTCTCCCCCGCCGAGGTCCCAAAGTTCGAGCAGCCGCGGCGTGGAGAGCATCTGGCCGTAGATGCGGAATCGCCGCGTCATGATGGCCTCGGGGCCGAGATTGGTGGCGACGGCATCGATGGGCCGCTCCACCACCGACGCCCCCGCGGCCTCGACCGGCTTGTCGGGAAGGTCCATGGCACGGCCATCGCGAAGCAGCCACGCATCGCGCGCGGGATCCCAGGTGGCCGACGCGGCGCTGACGCGCCGCCGGGCCTGGCTTCCGCCGCCGCGCTCCAGGACCAGCAGCCCCTTCACCTCGCCGGTGAGCGGGTCGAAGCTCTGCGCCTGCAGGAGACGCCCCTCGGCGTCCCGGGTGAGCGGCACGGCGAATTCCGTGCCTCGCTGCGCGATCAGGTCCGAGTGCGTGCGGATGAGCCGAGGCGCCAGTCCTGGCAGCACCCACTCCTGGCTGGCCAGCTGCAGCACGTTGAGGCCGGCGGCGGCCGCGAGCAGGGCCATGGCCGGGCGCCGCAGGCGGATGCCCGCAGCCATGATGGCCGTGAGCTCGCGAGCGCGGTGCATCTGCGCGAAGGTGAATCCCATGGCGCCCACGCTGACCAGCCCGACCATGAACTGGAAGAACTGGAAGAGTCGCGGACCGTGGAAGTCCAGCAGGATGATGGGCACGGCGATCCACCGCGAACCGACATGCCCTTGCCTGATCAGCGCGTCGGCCGCCTCGAGGAACCGTGACGTGTTGAGGACCACGTCCACCGCGATGCCGAACAGGAAGATGGCCCCGAACAGGAGCACGAAGTTCCAGAGGAACCGCTGGATGACATGGCGATCGAGGATGGCCATCAGTGCCTTGCCCACTGCCGGAAGGCGTGCAGCAGCAGGGCCGCCAGCACCAGGTTGCCGGACCACATGACGAGCATGCCCATGGAGACGGCACCCGACCGCATGACCTGCTGGCCTCCCGCGATGAGCACCACGTTCAGGATGGCCGGCAGGAAGGCGAGAAGGTAGATGGCCAGAGGCATGCTCTCCCGCTTCCACGCCGCCAGCGTGGCGCCCAGCAGCAGCACCAGCGGCGCTGCCGCCGCAAGAGCCAGACGCTGAACGATGTTCGAGTGCATGTCCGTGTCCACCTGCCGCAGGCGCAGACGCAACTCCGAGGCCGCTCCACCGGCCGCGCTCGCCGATGGCCCACCCGCCAGCGCATCGAGGCGAGCCAGGAGGTCTTCGCTCGAGGCGGAGGCCAACTGGAGCGAGGGACACTCGACCAGCCTCAGGTCACGCAGACGGTCCGGCCAGCGCGTGGGCAGCGGACGGGGTCCGGAGACGTCCGAGGCCGTGGACCGGCCCACCACCAGGTCGACCCGGCTGCCCTCACCGCCGCTCGATGCCGCGAGCGTGGCGAGCGAGCACTCGGCCCGCCGGATGGGTCGGTCACCGTCGAGTTCCGTCAGTGTGACCGAACCCTTGGCCGAGGCCGGCACGAGGCGGTCACCCTGGGCGCGGGCGCCTTCCACCCGGTAGCGCCGGCGAGCCACCTCGTCCTGGAGGTGAAGCGGACCGGCGGCGAGCGTCCGCTCGATGCATTGCAGCAGATCGGTCCGCTCAAGCAGCCCCGCCGCGCGATCCATGGAGCGGCGGACCGGCGGCTCGGCATCGAGCTCGGAACGCACGCGGTGCAGCTCGTCCGAGGGGGTGCTCCGGGCATCCCGTTCGGTTGCACGCCCCACCTCGATGGCATCCGGCGCCGCGCTGGGAATGAAGGCCACGGTGCCCTCGTCCGCGCGGAAGCCGGTGCCGTTGCGCATGGAGAGCTTGAGCACGGTCGCGTCCTCTCGTCGGTGCACGTCCACCACGGCGCTGTCTCCGATGAATTCCACCGAGCCGCCCTTCGTGCGCTGCACCGCGGCCACGCCGGAAAGGACCAGCCGCCGCAGCGCGCCCGAGTCCGGCGGGGCGTCGCGAACCTCGACCGCATCGGCGTAGATAGAGAGCTCACCCACCTCG
>JBILWQ010000279.1:0-3219 GCA_044369805.1 Phycisphaerales bacterium | reverse complement strand
CTTGGTGGCGAGGTAGACCTTGACCATCTCGAGCACGCCGCTGGCGAGCTCGTCGCCGCGCTTCATGTGGCCGAGCTTGCGCTCCTTCTCGGTGCGCAGGCCCTGGATGCGGGGCCAGAACTGGCCATGCGTGATCTCGGCCTGTGCCTTGGCGTCGGCCGATCCCTTGATCCACTTCGTGGAGAAGTTCTCGACCTGCTCCAGGATGACCTCGGGCAGCTCGCTGGCGCCCACCTTCTGGCGGGTGCTCGGGTCGACCATCTCGCTGCCGGTGGCCTTGTTGATCTCGGTGACCATCTGCTTGAAGAGCTGGATGGTCTTGCGGTCCATCTCGTCCTCGTAGGCCGACATCTCCTTCTTCAGGGCCTTCTTCTGCTCGTCGTTCAGGTGCATGCGCCGGCTGAACCGGCGGGCGCCGATGACGATGCCCTCGGTGCCCGCGGGCACCTCGAGCGAATCGTTCTTCACGTCCTCGCCGGCGCGACCGAAGATGGCGTGCAGCAGCTTCTCCTCGGGGCTGAGCTCGGACTTGCTCTTGGGGCTCACCTTGCCCACCAGGATGTCCCCGGGACCCACGCGGGCGCCGATGCGGATGACCCCGTTGTCATCGAGGTTCCGCAGCAGCCGCTCGCTCACGTTGGGGATGTCGCGGGTGAACTCCTCGCGGCCCAGCTTGGTCTCGCGGAGCTCCACGTCGAAGCTCTCGATGTGGATGCTGGTGAAGGCGTCGTCCTTCACCAGCCGCTCGTTGATCACGATGGCGTCCTCGAAGTTGTAGCCATCGAAGGTGTTGAAGGCCACGAGCACGTTGCGGCCGATGGCCAGTTCGCCCTGCTGGGTGCTGGCGCCGTCGGCGATGATCTCGCCTGCCTTCACCTTCTGGCCCAGCTTCACCAGCGGCCGCTGGTTCTGGCAGGTCCGCTCGTTCAGGCCCACGAACTTGCGGAGCACGTACTCGTCGGCGTTGTCGATCACGATGTGCTCAGCATCCACCTGCGTGACGGTGCCGCCACGCTTCGCCTTCACGATCATGCCACTGTGTCCGCCGACCGCCTTCTCCATGCCGGTGGCCACCACGGGGGGGTCGACCTTCACCAGGGGCACGGCCTGCCGCTGCATGTTGCTGCCCATGAGCGCGCGGTTGGCGTCGTCGTGCTCCAGGAACGGGATCAGGCTGGCGCTCACGCCCACGATCTGCTTGGGCGAGATGTCGATGAACTCGACCTCCTCGCTGGGCACGGGAGTCAGGTCGCCATCGCGGCGGGCCACCACGCTGGGGCCGGCCAGGCGGCCCTCGCGATCGATGGCGTCGCTCGGCGCGAGCACCTTGCGGAGTTCCTCGTCCGCGCGCAGCTTCCGCGACTTGCCGGTGGCCTTGCCGTCCTTGACCTCGCGGTAGGGGGTCAGCAGGAAGCCGTAGTCGTCGATCTCGCTGTAGATGCCCAGGCTGGCGATCAGGCCGATGTTGGTGCCTTCCGGCGTCTCGATCGGGCAGATGCGGCCATAGTGGCTGATGTGCACGTCGCGCACCTCGAAGGTGGCGCGCTTGCGGTTCAGGCCGCCGGGTCCAAGGGCCGAGAGGCGGCGCTCGTGCACAAGCATGCTCAGCGGATTGGTCTGGTCGACCACCTGGCTGAGTTCGCTGCGACCGAAGAAGAACTCGATGGCGCTGCTGATGCTCTTGCTGTTGATGAGATCGGCGATCTTGCCCAGCTCGTTGGGGTCCTTCACGCTCATCCGCTCCTGCACGGTGCGGCGGAGCTTCAGGAAGCCCTTGCGGATCTCCTCGACGGCCAGCTCGTCAAGCGTGCGCAGGCGACGGTTTCCCAGGTGGTCGATGTCGTCCACATGGGCGCGCGGGTTGCGGGCCCGGAGGTCCAGGATGTACTGGATGACGGAGAGGAAGTCCTCCGCACGCAGGTGCTGCGTGCGGGCGTCGGCCTCGCTCCACTTCCAGTGTCGGCCCTCGCCCTTGCCGCTCTCCTTGTAGATCTCGAACTTCCGGTTCATGCGGAAGCGGCCCACGCGGCCCAGGCGGTAGCGGTTCTCGTCGAAGAACTTCTCCTTGAAGAGCGCCACCGCCTTGTCCACCTGTGGCGGGTTGCCCGGACGAAGCTTGCCGTAGATCTTCAGCAGCGCGGCCTGGTACTCGGTGATGTCCGCGAAGAAGTTCAGGTCCTCGTGGGCGATGGTGTTCAGGATCAGCGGATCGCCGGGATTGGTGATCACGCTGGCGGTCTTCAGGCTGCTCGCCTGGATCACGGCCACGCCCTTCTCGCCCAGTTCCTGGCCGGGGTTGCAGATCACCTCGCCGGTATCGCTGTCCACGATCAGCTCGGCGCTGCGGTGCTCGGGCTTGAGCTTCTCCACCTTGACCTGCTCGATCTCGTAGAAGAGCCTGAGCAGGGCCTCGGTGCTGCCGAAGCGCTCGTCCAGCGCGCGCAGGAAGGTGGTGGCTGCCAGCTTCGTGCTCTGGTCGATCCGCATCGTGAGCACGTCCTTCTTGGTCACCTCCAGCTCGATCCAGCTGCCGCGCTCCGGGCTGATGCGGGCGCTGTGCAGCGGCCGATCGCCGATGCTGCTGGCGATGCTGAAGTCCACGCCCGGGCTGCGGTGCAGCTGGCTCACGATGACGCGCTCGGCGCCGTTCACGATGAACTCGCCGCCGCCCATCATGACGGGCATCTCGCCCAGGTAGATCTCCTCCTCGCTGATCGTGCCGCCGCCCTCGCGGCTCAGGCGCACGCCCACGCGGAAGGGGTAGCCGTAGGTGAGGCGCAGCTCGCGGCACTCGTCGGGGGTGTAGCGAGGTTCCTCGAGCCTGTAGTGCAGGTACTCGAGCTTGACCTTCCCGTCATAGCTATCGATGGGGAAGACCTCGCGCAGCAGACTCTCGACACCGATGGTCGGGTCACGGTCCGCGTGCTCCTTGTCCTTCTGGAGGAAGCGGTCGTAGGCCGCCTTCTGGACTTGCGTGAGGTTGGGGACGGGCGAAGCGTCGCCGCGCTTCGAGAAGTCGCGAGTCTTCAGGGGCATGGGTCCGTGCTCCAAGCTGTCGCGCGGCAATCATCGACGCGGTGCCCGACGGGGAACCGCTTCGGTTCATGCATTCAATCGAGGATGGCCGCGCCCAACGCCAAGTCCCGCAGGGTAGCAAGAATCGGGCCAACCCTGCAACAAGGCGCGGGTGTCGGCTTGAATCTTTTTGTAGAACTGATG
>JBILWQ010000167.1:0-4924 GCA_044369805.1 Phycisphaerales bacterium | reverse complement strand
ATGTGCTGCGCGAAGAGCCATTCCTCCTGGACCGTGTGGGCCAGGGAGCGCTTCCACCAGGGCACGCCCAGTGACGGCGTGGCGGCGGTGATGTCGGATGCCGCCTCGAGCGAGGCCGATCGCTGCCCGGCCAGCGCGGCCAGTCCGCCAAGCGCCAGAGCCGCGGCGCAGGCCGCGGTGCGTGGAGGGATCCTCAGCATCGGGGGCCCCCCTCCAGCAGCACCAGCCTGGCCTGACGCAGGATCCGGTAGCCGCGGTCGCGGAAGGCGGGGAAACGGCCCATGGTTCCGATCACGCCGCGGATCTCCTCCTCGTCGAGTGACCAGGGCGAGTCCGGCTCCTGATCGTGGCGGAAGAGATCCATGGAGAAGGCCCGCTCGCGCAGGCTCCAGTTGTCCAGCCGGTCGGCGATCTCGATGGCCTTGTTGGTGAAGATGGCCATGGGTCGCGATCGTTCGTCTTCTCCAAGGTGCCGCAGCACCACGTTGCATCCGAAGATGCACCACCAGCCCCAGCTCTCCAGCCAGTCGCCCGGGGTCTGGGCCTGCACGTCGACCACACGGTCCAGTGCCACCTGAAGCGACTCGAGGGCCTCCATGGGAGGCACGTGGCCCAGGATCGTGTCGACCTCGAGCAGGGCGCCTCGGCAGGTGTTGGCCAGCGCGGCGTAGCGGGGATCACCGTGGGTGTCGGCCAGATCCTCGTAGGCCTGGAGCGATCGTTCCAGGTCGGGTCGGGCCGCGGCCGCCAGGGGTGCGGCACGGGAGGGATCGACCTGGGCCATGCGACGGGCACTGGACCCTCGGACGTAGAGGGCGAATGCCTGGCACACCTGCTCGCGGCGGTCCTGGGGCGGTCGGTCCAGCATGGCGTCCAGCACATCGCGACTTGCGGCACGGCTCTCGACCAGGTGCCACAGCACGTAGTGCGCGTTCGCCAGATTCACCGTGAGCATGAGGCGAAGTCCCTCGGGAATGCCGGACTCCGCCAGGCCCGCCTGCAGATAGGGCAGTGCGCGGACATACAGGCCCAGGCCATCGAAGCCGCCGGCCGCGCGGTTGCAGGCCACGGCGCGTTCCACGGGCAGCGTGGCCACGCGAAGCATGCGTCGGGCGGCCATCACCATGCCGCGCCAGTCACCCTGCCGATGACACGCCAGGGCATGGGCATCGAGCTCCGCGGCGGACATGGACTCGGAATCGGTGAGGTCCTCAAGACCCAGATCCTCTGCCACCGTGCCCACGGGCCAGTCGAGGGCCTGCGCCAGCGAGACCACCAGGTCCAGCTTGGGATTGCCGCTGTCGGGAAGCACCTTGCCCGGATCGCGACCCAGGGCGCGTGCGATCTCGTTGCGTCCCCAACCCCGGTAGGTCTGCGCGAGTTCGATCAGGCGTGCCAGACGCCCCCGACGATCATCCACCGTCTGCATGGTGACCAAACCTTCCGCTGCCAATGCAGTTGGCAGCCCACCGGCCCACACGCGGTTCACTTTCACCGGGAAAGGTGGGTCATCAAGAAGTGCCGCCCGAAATTCCCGGCGTTCGCGCGGAGAATCCGCGAGTGTCCGCACTTGTCCACCGATTGCGAACCGGCCGTGCACTTGTGCGGAGAGGGACGGGCCTACATATCGGACACACATCCTCACCCTTGGGGCTCGACTTCGCCCGACCCGGCGTGGCACACTCGCCATTTCCTGTTCCCTGAGACAACGCCATGAACGCGATACCCAATCCACGACATCTGCCAGCCCTCCTTCGTCTGCCGATCCTGGCGGCCGCGGCGGGAGCTCTCGCGTTTGGATCGCTCGCGCAGGCCCAGACGGTGCCATGCCGCGCTGACCTCGATGGAAGCGGCATCGTCGATGCCGCGGACATCGGCGCCATGCTGCTTCGCTTTGGTGAGGCGGGCAGCCCGGCCGACCTGGATGGGAGTGGCACCGTGGATGCGGGTGACCTGGGCTCCATGCTGGTCCTGTTCGGTCCATGCGCGGGTCCGCCCTGGGGCACGGTGCTGGAGTGGAGCCCGAATCCGGCGGTGATCACGGATGCTTCGCTTCGTACGAGGATCACCGAGACGCGGCTGCCATGGCGCGTGCGTGACAACGGCACGAGCATCGAGATGGTGCTCATTCCGCCGGGGGTGTACACGCGAGGGTGCACCCGATCGAACACGTTCGCGTGCGATGCCAGCGAGAGCCCCACGCATGTCGTGTCGCTGACGGCGGCCTTCTACATGGGTCGAACGGAGGTGACCCAGACGCAGTGGACGGCCAAGATGGGCCTGAATCCCAGCTACTTTCAGGGCAGCAGCTGGCCGAGTGCTGCAACGCGGCCCGTGGAGCAGGTGAGTTGGAACGACATCACCATCTTCCGTAACGCGACGGGCCTGCGGCTGCCCACCGAGGCGGAATGGGAGTACGCCTGTCGAGCCGGCACGCTCACCGCGTTCCATGGGTGGCCAGCGAACCCGGCCGGCACGAACGACGACAATCAACTCACGAACATCGCGTGGTTCTACACCGGCAGTTGCGCGGCGGGTGCACAGTGTCAGACCCGCGTGGTTGCCGGCAAGGCAGCGAACGGGTTGGGCTTGCACGACATGAGCGGGAACGTGTGGGAATGGTGCCAGGACTGGTTCGGCACCTACGGCTCGAGCTCACAGACCAACCCTGTCGGGCCCAGCACGGGCACGTTCCGCGTGATTCGCGGTGGTGGGTGGGGCGTGGGGTGGGACTCGTGCCGATCATCCACACGCAATGGGCTCACGCCGGACAACCGCAGCATGTACGCGGGGTTTCGGGTGGCGAGGAATCCGTGAGGGACGGGCCCACTTATCGGCAGACGCAAGTCGGCCGATAAGTAGGCCCGTCCCTCACAGCCAACCCTGTCGTCGGTACCACGCCACCGCGTCCAGGGCGCTTGATCGCAACGATCGCGGCGTCAGGCCGAGTTCTTCAAGCGACGCCGATGGATCGAAGTGCATGCTGCGGCGCGTGAGCCGAACGCCGGTGACCGTGGCCAACGGCTGGCGATGCGTGACCAGGTCCGCCCAACGCTCGCTGCACCAACCCACCGCCAGCGCCAGCGGGTAGGGCACCTGCAGACGTGGCGGCGTGCGACCAAGCACCTCGCCAAGCAGGGTGAGCCAGTCGAACAGTCGGACATTGTGGGCCCCGATCAGGTAGCGGATGCCGGGGCGCCCGACCTGCATGGTGCGAAGCAGACCCTCGGCGGCGTCGCGTGCGTCGATCAGGTTGAACCGGCAGTCGAGATACGCGGGCATGGCACCGCGCGCGAACGCCAGCGCCATGCGCGTGGGCGGCGTCTGCCGGTGATCACCCGGCCCCACCGGAAGCGTGGGGCTGCACACCAGCACGGGTGCGCCCTGCTCGGCCAGCTGCAGCGCCGCGCGCTCACCACGAAACTTGCTCAGGCAGTAGGGGCCGAGCATGTCGCGCTCCTCGAACCTGGCGTGCTCCACGGCGCCGCCATGACGCGTGGGCGAGGTCAGGATGCTCTCGGTGCTGGTGAAGAGCACACGCGAGGCGCCCTGATCGAGTGCGGTGCGCATGACCTGCACCGCACCAAGGTGGTTGATGGCATCGAAGCCCGCGCGATCGCGCCGCCACAGGTTCGGATCCGCCGCCAGGTGGTACACGTGCCTGCAGCCGCGGGTGGCTTCGCGCACGGCACTGGCATTTCGAATGTCGCCCCGCACCAGCTCGATGCGATCAAGCGGCAGGTGGTCCACGCGGGCATCCGGGTGTTCGAGCACGCGCACGGAGCAGCCCACCGCCAGCAGCCGATCGACCAGATGCGACCCGATGAAGCCCGCGCCGCCGGTGACCAGGTCGATCACGCCGTGCCCCGCGGCAGGGCGGCGGCCAGCGCAACCAGGTGCTCTCGCGAAGGTGCCAGTCGCTGCGCCGAGATGCGGGCTTCCATTTCGAGCACGGCGCGATTGATGGGTGCGGACATGGAACCAGCCAGCCGGATCAGGTGCCCGTTGTAGGCATCCACTTCCGTGCGCCCCGAGCCCATGTCGGGCCGCATGGAGCAGTAGGTGCCGCGCAGCGATGGGCGGAAGAACGCCGCCATCAGCCGCGGCAGCAGAGGTGTGGCCAGGATGCGCATCACGGTGTCCGGGTGAAAGGGGCCGATGCGCTCGAGTCGCTCGCCTGCATGGCGCAGGATGCGGTGGTTCTCCTTCAGCAGGGCGAAGAACAGTCGCCGGGCCAGTGACTCGGTGATGAGCACCGCGTTGTCCACGCCTGCCGCGGCTGCCAGCGGCGAGATAGCCGCGTTGTACATGAGCTTGGTGGCCTTGAACGGGCGCACGCTCTCCACGCGGTGCACGCGGAAGAGCCCGCCGCGCGCCAGGCCGCTGGCCAGTTCATCCAGATGCGTGGTGTCGGTGGTGCTGCACGCCCGGCGAGGGCCAATATGCAGATCACCCGGCCGCGTGATGCGTGCCACGGGCCGATCCGCCGGACACATGGACACGAAGGAAGCGATGGCTTCGGAGGGGTGCGGTTGCCGCTCCAGCAATGGGTCGTAGCCGTTCTGCACCGGCACCAGCCGCTGCACCGAGCCAAGCCGCTCAAGAACCGCCGGATTGTCGAAGGTCTTGGTGCACAGCAGCACCGGCGTGTCCGTGGGTGGCTGCCACTGGGCAAAATCCTGCACCTCGGGTCGGCGCGTGGGTCGACCTTCCAGCGTCATGCCATCGCGCCGAGCGGCGCGCACCTTGGCGGGGTTTGACTCGACCAGTGTGACCTGCCAGCCGGCATGGATCAGGCTTTCCGCGACAGCGATGCCGATTCCGCCCGCGCCAAGGATGTGAGCTGAATTGCGCATGAATGCAGGTTCAAGGAATCTAGGTCAGGGCCGGGCCTACTTATTGGCCAACTTTGTTGGCCAATAAG
>JBILWQ010000166.1:0-4927 GCA_044369805.1 Phycisphaerales bacterium | reverse complement strand
ATCCACGTCGAAAGCCGGGATCACACCCCACTGCAGCGGTGTGGGAGCGCACACGAACGTGTACTGCTGGAACTTGGCGATCTCCTGGATGATCGGCATGGGACCCGCGGCGTAGCCCAGCCGCCAGCCGGTGCACCCGTAGGTCTTGCCAAAGCCGCGGATGAGCAGGCAATCCTCGCTCATGCGGGCGGGGCTCGGACACCGCCCCTCCTCGCGCGCGTCGGCGAAGCAGAACTCGTCGTAGATCTCGTCGCTGACCAGCAGCACGCCCTTGCGGCGGCACAGGTCCACCAGGTCGGCCATCTCCGCCCCGGTCAGCACGGTGCCGCACGGGTTGCTGGGCGAGTTCACCAGCACCGCCTTGGTGCGCGGCGTGATGAGCGGCTCCACACGCTCCGCGGTCATGCGGAAGTCCGGATACGTGTCGCACGTGACGCAGCGGGCCCCCATCATGCGCGCCATCTGCGGATACATGACGAAGTAGGGATCCGGCGCGATGAACTCGTCACCCGGATCCAGCACCGCCATGAGACCCAGAAGCAAGCCACCGCTGGTGCCGCTGGTCACAATGCAGCCGAGATCGGCGGTGGGCCCCTTCCAGCCGATGTCCCGCTCCAGGTGCCGCCAGATGGCCTGATGCAGGTCGGGAATGCCCTGGGTGACCGAGTAGCCGCTCCTGTTCTGGCGGATCGCGTGGGCCGCGGCCTCGCGCATGATCTCGGGAACGGCGAAGTCAGGCTGCCCGATGGAGAGATTGATCGGGTCCTTCAGCTTCGCGCCAAGATCGAACACCTTCCGGATGCCGGAAGCGTCGATGGAACGACTGCGCGACGCGATCAGCCGATCGATCGGCAGAGGCGTCCGGGCCTGCGCGGAGGTATTCCCCACGCGTCACTTCTTCTTGGCAGCAGCGGCACCCGCGGCTGGAGCGGCGGCCTTGGCCGCGCCGGCAGCCGGCGCGGCGGCCTTGCCATCACCAGCAGCCTCGGCCTTCTTGGTGGCCTTCTTGCCCGCCGACACCTTGATCGAGCGGACCTTGACGAGGCCCAGAGCGGACTTCTTCTCCGGATCGAAGCCATGCTCGAGCGTGAGCTTGGCGACGCGCTCGGTGCGGGTCAGCACGTTGCGGTGCTGGTTCAGGGCTCCGGACTTGGTCTTCAGGCTCGGGTGGATGCTCATGGCTGCTCGTGGGGGGTGAAGTTCGCGGGAGTCAGTGTCTGCCGGGCACGCGCCTAGCGGTACGGTTCAAGCTGGGCATCGTCGAAACTCCGATTGCCCTTGGCCTTCGCCTTCCAGCGCTGGCCCACGCTCTTGATCTTCGCCTCCAGGGCCTGCCCGTCCGCCGACTTGCGGGCTTCGGGACCGGCCAGACCAGGAAGGACGATGATCTTGCGCGACTTGCCATTATCGTCGGAAACCATTCGCGCATCAAGCCCCTCGGAACGGCAGAACGCGACCAGGGCCTCACCCCCGGCCTGCGTGGGGCCGGTCACGATCCTGAAGTACCAGGCCCCCTTTCGACGTGGGTCTCCGGTGGCCGAGGCCGTTTCCGGGGCTGCCGCGGGGGCTGCCACGTCGGGAGAGGCCGTCGCCGAAGCCAGCGGATCCTGGACCGCCCGGGTGGTGACCCGAGCCTGCTCCTGACCCAGTTGCTGGTTGACCCCCTCGGCGAATCCAGCCGTCTTGCCACGACTGAAGCCGAAGGCATAGGCGACGGTCGCCAGCAGAAGCACTCCCACACCGATGAGCCAGACGAAGCCCATGGGCACGCGCACCGACCGCATGGCCGACGCGATGAAGGATGGAGCGGAACGCGTGCCCGACGTCTCGACACCGGCACCGGAGGTGCTTCGGGCCAGCTCGTAGAGCGTGGGCGTGCCTCGACGTCGCATCATCCCATGCTACCGGGGCCGAGAGGCCCGCGACGCCCCGCGATCACGCTGGCCATGGCCAGATCGTCCGTGTGGGAGAGCGAGATCAGCCAGGCGTCCACGCCCCGCTCCGCCGCGATCTCGGCCAGACGTCCGTGCACGCGCAGCGTGGGTGCCCCGTCCGCGCCGTGCACCACCTCGGCATCGGTCCACGCGATGCCGCTTCGCCAACCGGTGCCGAGCGCCTTCATGGCGGCCTCCTTGGCGGCGAAGCGCGCCGCATAGCGCTCCGCACGCCGCGTGCCCCCGGCATCGGCGTACCCACGCTCGAGGGCGGTGAAGACCCGCTCCGTGAACCGCTCCGGATGTTCCTGCAGCATGCGATCGATGCGCTCCACATTGGTCAGGTCCACGCCATGACCCACGACCACGAGGCCCGCGGGATTCATGACGCCGCTCCCGCCGTCGGCAGCAGGGCCAGCCATCGGTCGATGGTTGCACGAACCCCCTGGTGCGGCTGGTTCCATTGCCGCACGTCGATCACCGGGACCCCCCGAAAGCCGCACATCTCAAGAGCCAGTCGCCACGACATGGCGTCAAGCCGTGACCCAGCGGGCTCACCGATCGGTCCGCGCATGCCGCTGGCCAGCAGATCGACCACCCGGGCCGCGCCCACCCGGCCCGCGGTCCGGTGCACCTCGGCCACTGGATCCTCGCCAGCGGCAAGCGTGGCTGCGGGATCCACGCCCACGCAAGGTCGGGCGCTGTTCCGCGTGAAGTCCACCAGCGGCACCCCGCGGCGATCGCCCTCGCCCAGCAGCTCTGGGCCACGGAACCTTCAGCAGGCAGATGCACGCACACCGGCACGCGGCCCAGCGTCTCCGCGAGCGTGAGGCAGCCGAGCACGGCATCGATCGATCGTTCGACCTTTGCGGCGTCGGCGAATCGCTCCGCCGGGATGAAGCAGTCGATGCCTGAAGCCACCAGTCCACGCCGGCGCAAGGATGCGGAAAGGTCGCGCCGGGCACTCTCGCTCATCTCGCGCGGGCGCAGATTCGGGTCCGCGGCGTCGAACTGCACCGCCGCGAGCCCCCACGCCGCAGCCAGGTCCATGCCCTCGGCGGCGGTCCCCAGCGGGCCGAGCGTCACACCGAGAGCCACCGGGGCGTCGCGCATGCGGCGAGGATAGCTGTGCCAGCCCCTACCCTTTCGCGCATGCCGCCCGCGTTGCCCCGCAAGAGCCCCGATCAGGTCGCCCGTGCCCGCCGCCTGCTTGCCGCGCTCAAGCGGCGCTATCCGGACGCCCGCTGCGAGCTGGACTGGCGGGCGCCGCACGAGCTGCTGGTGGCGACCATCCTGAGCGCCCAGAGCACCGACGTGGGCGTGAACCGGGCCACGCCGGCCCTCTTCAAGGCCTTTCCACGGCCGGCGGACTACGCCGCCGCGGGAGTGGCCGGCATCGAGCCCTTCGTGCGGACGCTGAACTTCTGGCGCAACAAGGCCCGCAGCGTGCACGAGAGCATGCGGGCGCTCTGCGAGCGGTTCGGCGGCGAGGTCCCGAGCACCATGGACGAGCTGCTGACGCTGCGAGGCGTGGCGCGCAAGACCGCCAACGTGGTCCTGGGCAACGCCTTCGGCCTTCAGGAGGGCGTGGTGGTGGACACGCACGTGGGACGACTGTCACGTCGCATGGGACTGAGCCGGCACCAGGATCCCGCCAAGGTGGAGCGCGACCTCATGGCCCTCTTTCCACGGAACGACTGGTGCCTGCTCAGTCACCTGCTCATCTTCCACGGTCGCCGCAGCTGCCGTGCCCGCGGTGGACTCTGCCCGCAGGACTCGATCTGCCGCGCCTTCTGCAGCGAGGCCCGGCTCAGGTCGAAGGCGCCAGCTGCGGGGCGGCCTCGTCGGGCACCAGCTCGGCCACGCCCATGCCGCCGAAGCGGCTGACGAAGGCAACACCGCCACCCGTCCGAAGCGGGTGCAACCAGATGATGGGCCCTGGAATGCGGACGAATCCGACCTCGTCCAGGACGAGCGACGAAGGCGCGCCTTCCTCGGTCTCGGGTGCCGGGCCCTTCCGCAGCACCGTGATCCCCTCGGAGTGACCCACCCAGAGGTCCCCGTCCACGGCAACCACGGTGGAGACCCAACCCTGGTTGGGGGGCGACCAGCTCGCCTTCCCCATCGGTCCTTCGATGAGCACCGCACGCATCTCGTCGGGCGTGTCGGCCTTGCCATCACCCTTGGCCACGGTCGCGGTGCCCCAGGCGAGCGTGGCGCGGGTCTCGGGCATCTGCGTGAGTTCCACCGCCTTGTCCGACAGCGTGGCCTTGCCGCGGATGGGGTAGAACCAGAAGCCCTCGGCGCTTCCCGCGAGCACGCGACGCCCATCGAAGATGGAGCGGTCCAGCCGACCCGGCTCCCGCTGCGGCGAGAGAAACTCGTCCCCCGGTCCCTCGCGGTCCTCCTTGAGGCGGTAGAGCGCGCGACCGAAGGAACCCACCGCGGCATGCAGGTTCTCCGAGAGCGGCGCCACGTCGCGGATGCCCTTCACGCGGGCGAACACGGGGTCCTCCATCCGACCCTCGCGGACCGCCCAACTGGCCATCTCCGTGTCCCCGAGGATCCAGAGCCGGTCGCCGCGCAGACGGATCCGGTTGAAGGTGCCCTTCATGACCTCGGCGGAACGCTCGCGAAGGTCCGGACCCATGAGGCCCACCGTGGCACCACCCGGGCTCTGGAGCATGAATGCAAAGCCACCCTCGAGCCCCGCGCCTGCGGGCAGTGGAACGATGTCGCTGGCGGCGCCGACGAAGCGGCCATCGTCGATCCGCTCCAGGCGCCGGCCCACCACCGCCACCACCCCCTGCGAGGTGGCGACCACGGGTCCGGCCAGGGTGGCGGTGGGCAGGAACCGCTTGCCATCGCTGGCCCGCACCACGCCACCTTCGCCCCAGACGAACAGTTCGTTGCCAACCACGGAGAGGCCGTGGGGCCGGATGCCCAGTGCCGAGGCGGGCACGCGGTCCACCAGCATGGGCTGCCGCGGCACC
>JBILWQ010000165.1:0-4942 GCA_044369805.1 Phycisphaerales bacterium | reverse complement strand
ACCAGGAAGTTCCCGAAGCCCGCCAGCATGGGCATGCCCACCAGGAACACCATGGTGGTGCCGTGCATGGTGAACATCTGGTTGAAGCCCTGCGGCGTCAGGAAGTCGTTCATCGGGCGGATGAGCTGCAGCCGCATCGCCGCCGCCTCGAGACCGCCCACCACGAAGAAGAGCAGCGCCGCCAGCACGTACATGATCCCCAGCCGCTTGTGATCCACGGTGATCGCCCAGCCATGAAGCCGCTGGAGCAGGCCAGGATCGTTGGAGGCGTGGGATGGGGCATGGAGCGTGCTCATGGATTCACTTCAGGGTGAGCAGGTAGTCGGTCACCGCGTCCAGTTCCGCGGGCGAGAGTTTCAGGCTTGGCATGTTGCAGCCCGGCTTGAGCGACTGCGGATCGTCGATCCACGCCCGGAGCGTCTCCCGGTCCAGGTCCGCCATGCCCGAGGCGAGCGTGGTCCGGCTCATGAGGTGCGTGAGGTCCGGCGCAAAGGCCCCGTCGGAGATGCCCTGCACGGCGTGACATGTGCTGCAGGCCAGGGATTCGAAGATGCTCCGCCCCACGGCCACGGCACCATCATCGACCGCCGGGGCCGACTGCGCGGCGAGCCACTCGGCATACGCCGGCTGCGGCTCGGCGATCACGCGGAGCAGCATGCCCGCATGCTGGTTCCCGCAGTACTCGGCGCACTGCCCAAGGTAGATGCCGGGCGCATCCGCCCTGAACCAGAGGTGATTGGTCTGGTTGGGCATCAGGTCGGTCTTTCCGGCCAGCGACGGCACCCACCAGCTGTGGATCACGTCGGCGCTCTCCAGCCGAAGCCAGATGGGCACACCCACCGGCACATGCATCTCGTTGGCCACCACCACCTGGCCGCCGGGCTGGGTCGGGTGCGGATACCGGTACTCCCACCACCACTGATGACCGATGGCCGTGACGTGCATCGCCCCGTCCGGCGGCGTGGTTCGGTCGATGTCGCGGATCACGCGGATGGTGACCAGGGCCAGCGTGAACACGATCAGCGTGGGCACCACCGTCCATGCCAGCTCGATGGGGTTGCTGCCGAAGAGCTGGACGGGCTCGCCCTGCTCGGTCCCCCGCCGCCGGAAGCGCACGATGCTGTAGACCAGCAGGCCCTCCACGATCAGGAAGATGCCCAGACAGATGCCGCCGAGAAGCCAGGCCATCGACTGGACCTCGGCCGCCACCGGACTCGCGGGCTCGAACATGTGCGGCGGAACGATCGGAAGATCCGCGCCCGGGGCGCAGATCACGGGCTCCGCGGCCAGCGCGTGCGGCACGATGCACGCCGCACCCACGAGAGCCCAGAGTCTTCCTTGACGCTGCCGCACGCGACAAGTGTAACGAGGCGTGAAGGTGCCGGTGACAGGAATCGAACCTGCACTCCTTTTCAGGGGAAGCGGATTTTGAATCCGCCGCGTCTGCCAGTTCCGCCACACCGGCGTGAGGGGCCATCAGTCTCGCAGACACCGACCGCTCCGGCAACCCCGGGGGTCCGGTGCCGATCACTCGAGACCGCCGACGTTCCCGAACGTGTAGTTCGGGCTCTCCTTGGTGATCTGGATCGAGTGCGGGTGACTCTCGAGCAGGCTGGCCGAGCTGATCCGCACGAACCGGGCCTCGCGGCGGAAGGCATCCAGGGTCGCGCAGCCGCAGTAGCCCATGGCACCCCGCAGGCCTCCCACCATCTGGTAGGTGAAATCGGCCAGCGAGCCCCGGTAGGGCACGCGGCCCTCCACCCCCTCGGGAACGAATTTCCGGGCCTCCTTCACGCTGGCTTGGCCGTAGCGATCGGCGCTGCCGAGCACCATGGCGCCCTCGCTGCCCATGCCGCGGTAGGTCTTGAATCGGCGGCCCCGGTGCAGCACCAGTTCGCCCGGACTCTCGTCCAGTCCGGCGAAGAGGCCGCCAAGCATCACCGCATTCGCACCCGCCGCGATCGCCTTGGCAATGTCGCCGGACTGCCGGATGCCGCCATCGCCGATGACTGGAACCCCGCCCGCACCCTTGACGGCCTCCATGATCGCCGTGATCTGCGGCACGCCAACGCCGGTCACGATGCGCGTGGTGCAGATCGACCCCGGCCCAATGCCCACCTTGACCGCGTCGGCTCCGGCATCGACCAGCGCCTTGGCGCCATCGCGGGTGCCCACGTTGCCGGCGATCACGTCGACCTTGAACCGCTTCTTCACCTCCTGCACCGTCTCGACCACGTTGCGGCTGTGCCCATGCGCGGTGTCCACCACGAGCAGGTCCACGTCCTCGGCCACGAGCCGCTCCGCCCGGTCGAACTGCCGCACGCCGATCGCCGCGCCCACGCGCAGGCGGCCACGCCCGTCGCGACTGGCGTGAGGGTGCTTGGCCACGTTCTCCAGGTCCCGCATGGTGATCAGTCCCGCCAGCCGGCCCTCGGGATCGACCAGCAGCAGCTTCTCCACGCGGTGCTCCAGCATGAGACGCTCCGCGGCCGCGGCATCCGAGTTGGCAGGAGCGGTGATCAGCCCCGTGCGGGTCATCACCTGCGACACGGTGCGGCCATCGGGCTTGGCCAGGAACTTCATGTCGCGTCGCGTGAGAATGCCCACCACCTTGCCACGGCGCTCGCCTCGCTCCGTCACCGGAAAGCCGCTCACGCCCTGTTCGGCCATGAGCTGCATCGCCCTGCCGATCGAGTCCTCGGGCGCCAGCACCACGGGATCCGCGACAACGCCGTTCTCGCTCCGCTTCACCTTGGCCACCTCGCGGGCCTGCACCTCCGGCGCCATGTTCTTGTGGATCACGCCCAGCCCACCCTCCTGGGCCAGGGCGATGGCGAGCGCGGACTCCGTCACGGTGTCCATGGGTGCCGAAAGCAGCGGCACGTGAAGCCGGATCCCGTGGGTGAGCTGCGTGGAGACATCCACCAGGTCGGGGGTGACCTCGCTCCACCGGGGCAGCAGCAGCACGTCGTCGAAGGTGACGCCGTCGAGTGCGATGCGGTCTTCCATCGAGGAACAATGCCCGGACGGCGCTCGAATGTCAATGACCCCCAGGCCGCCGGAATCGCGGCCCCACGCACCCTCGCACCCTCGCGGCCGCCCCGGTTCGCCGTTACCCTTCCCCCTCCTCCCGAGACCACCCATGGCAGGATCTGGCCCCCCCGTCGAACCAACCCAGGATTGCGTCAGCCACTACGTCGGCACCCAGCCCGGCAAGGGCAAGGAAGTTTGGGAAAGCTGGCTGAAGGCCATCGTGGCCGTGAAGGGCAGCGACCTGATCGTGAAGAGCGGCGTGCCCCCCCGCATCCGCCACAAGGGTGCCCTGGTCCCCCTGAAGTGCCCGCCCGCCACCCCGGGGGACATGTACCAGATGTGCATGGACGTGCTGGACGAGAACCAGCAGCGCATCTTCAAGCGCCGCGGGCAGTACGACTTCGCGTACGACCTCGACGGCAAGAACCGCTTCCGCGTGAACATCTTCATGGCGCGGGGCAAGCCCAGCCTGGCGGCCCGTCTCATCAGCAGCACCATCCGCCGCTTCGAGGAACTGTACCTGCCGCCCATCCTGGGCGACGTGAGCATGGCCGCCCAGGGGCTCATCCTGCTGGCCGGCGTGACCGGCAGCGGCAAGAGCACCACCATCGCGGCCATGCTGCAGTACGTGAACGAGCGCAAGAAGGCGCACATCGTCACGCTCGAGGACCCCATCGAGTACGTCTTCACCGACGATCAGTGCACCATCAACCAGCGCGAGATGGGCATCGACTGCGCCAACTTCAACGAGGCCCTGCGAGCCCTGGTGCGCGAGAACCCCGACATCGTGCTCGTGGGCGAGATGCGCGACAAGGAGACCTTCGAGGCCGCCATTCGCGCCGCCGAGACGGGCCACCTGGTGTTCGGCACCATCCACGCCAGCAGCGCCTGGCAGACGCTGGGCCGTATCCTGGAGCTGTTCCCGCAGGAGGAACGCCCGCAGATCCGCAAGCTGCTGGCCTACAACCTTCGGGCGGTCATCTACCAGAAGCTGCTGCCCACGCTGCATCCCAACATTCCCCGCATTCCGGGCCTGGAGATCATGCTCGCCACCCCCAGCGTGCAGAAGTACATCCTCGAGGAGCGCGAGGGCGAGCTGCTGGACATCATCCGCAAGAGCCACTCCGAAGGCATGGTCGACTTCACCACGAGCCTGGTGAAGCTGGTCGAGCAGGAGTATGTGCACGTGAAGGTGGCGCTCGAGGCCACGCCCAAGCCCGAGGAGCTCCGCATGAAGCTCAAGGGCATCGCCTGAACCCCCTACCGGCCGAACGAAAGCCATGATCCTCCTCGCCCAGGCCGTCTCCAACACCTTCCTGATCGATCCGGTGAAGCCGCTTCTGCTGGTCGCCACGGCGCTGGCGGGTGCGGCACTGACCTCGCGACTGGTGAAGGACATCCACTTCGCGGGGCTTCCCGCGGCGTTCTGGCAGGGCCTCATGATGACCGGCATCGGCGCCGGCGTGCTCGCGGCCCTGCTGGTGCCCATCTTCTGGATCGGCTGGCCCCTGCAGATCGCGTGCACTGCGGGCCCCATGCTGCTCTACTGGCCGCGACGCAACGACAACGTTGCCGAGAGCAAGCGCTTCGTGGTGGGCGGGGACACGGTGCGGGCCTTCTTCAAGGGTCGACGCAAGACGAAGTCCTTCGCCGGCAGCCGGCTGAGCTTCAAGGACAGCGCCAAGAAGGAGCGGCCGGTTCCGGGGAAGAAGGACCCGCTGCTCGCTCAGCACCAGGCCACCGAGAACCTGCTCATGCAGGCGATCGACCGAAAGGCGAGCCGGCTCGACGTCATGATCAAGCCCGACGGCGTGACGGCCGTCGCCACGGTGGATGGCGTCCGCACCAAGCTCGAGGCCCCCACCTCGGAGGCCGCGCTGCTGGCCCTCGACCACCTGAAGGACCTGGC
>JBILWQ010000164.1:0-4948 GCA_044369805.1 Phycisphaerales bacterium | reverse complement strand
AGGGCAGCCGCGCGGGTCTGCCCTGCTTCTTCATTCGACTGGCCGGGTGCCCCCTGCGCTGCCACTGGTGCGACACCAGCTACGCCTTCCGCGAGGGGAGCCCTCGAAGCATCGTCAGCCTTCTCGAGGAGGCTCGCCGCGTGGCTTGTCCGCTGGTGCAGGTGACCGGAGGCGAGCCGCTGGCCCAGCGCGGGTGCCTGACGCTGGTGCATGCGCTGTGCGACGCCGGCTTCGAGACCACGATCGAGACGAGCGGAGCCCTGGACATCTCGCCGCTCGATGCCCGCTGCGTGCGCATCATGGACCTGAAGTGCCCGGGCAGCGGCGAGGCGGACCGGAACCTGTGGGGCAACCTGGAGCACCTGACCCGGCGCGACGAGGTCAAGTTCGTCATCGCCGATCGAACCGACTACGAGTGGGCGCGAGCGCGCATGGCTGAGCATGGCCTTCCCGACCGCGTGGGTTGCGTGCTCATGAGCGCCGCGTGGCCACAGGCCGCCAACGCCGAGATCCGCGGCAGCCCCGGGCTTGCGGCACGCGAACTGGCGGCGTGGATCCTGGCCGACCGCCTTCCCGCGCGGATGCAGAGCCAGCTGCACAAGGTGATCTGGGATCCGCAGACGCGCGGCGTGTGAACGCTCAGTACACCCACGCCTCGACCAGGGCTTCCGCCGGGGGCACGCACTGCAGCGGATCCAGGGTGAGCAGCATGGCATCCAGCAGGTCGCCTTCCGGGTCGGCCTCGGCCGCCTCGGCCATGTCGCGAGGAACCACCACGCCCGTTCTGCCCAGCCGCTGCAGCAGGTCGGCACGGACCCGTCGCGGTGGTTCTCCATGGCCCTTGTAGCCATGATCCGGCCACCCCAGCAGGCGCAGCAGACTCGCCGGACAGCCCTCGCACACGGTCACGCTCGACTCGCCCGGCATGACCGGCTCGACGCGGATGCCCGCCTCGACCAGAGGCCCGAGCACCTCGGCGATCAGGGTCCAGGCCTGCTTGAACACCCGCAGGTTCATGGGTGCCATGGGGGTTTGAAACGCGTGATCGCAGACGCGCCTGGGCTCCTTGCGATCCGCCTGCCTGAGCTCGCTGCGCCATCGCCGTGGCGACCCAAAGCCCGCCATCCACGCGGCCATGGCCCTCCACGAGGGCTCCACCTCGGCGCGGCGAAGCGTCTCAAGCGGCAGGCCGAAGGGTGCGTCGATCCGCACCAGGTGCTGGCCGCCATCGGCCGCGAGCTCCACGATCCTTCGGACCAGGCCGCGGCGATCGAAGCGCCCCTGCTGGCGGATGGGGTTGCGTGGCGCGGCCAGGTCCCTGGAGACCATGCGGATCTTGGCGGCGCCGCCCGCGTCGGCTCCGGAGAAATCCACGCCGTGGAGGATCACCCGCTCAGTTCCGTCCGCAGGCGGACTGCGGCTTGCCGCACGGGCAGCACCCCTGCATGGGCAGGGATGTGGCGGCAGCCTGGGCAGCGCCACTCACGCCGAACACGCTGTGCCGGCGGATGAATCGCCGCCCCTTGCCCTCGGGGTCCTCGACCGGCTTGTCGGCCTCCGACATGGGGCGCAGCAGCTCGATCACCTCGCCGTCGGCCTCGCAGACATATTCGTAGATGGGCATGCGGGCATCGTACGCCGCGGCCGAGCCGCGGATCAACGCGTGCGCCGGGATCGCGGGCCTCCGCGCTTCGGGCTGCGCGGAACCCTGGCCCCCCGGCGATCGGCGGATGCTCCGCCCCCGCGCGCCCGAGAGGCTGGAGGCAGATCGAGCGAGGCGGATGCGCCGGACCGCGATCCGCCGCCACGCTCGTCGCGACGCGCGCGCTCGGCGGCCGGACGGAAGGCTGCCTCGCGCAGTTCGCGAAGTTCATGCGCGGTGAGTTCCCGCCAGGCGCCCACGCCCACGCCCTTGAGGCGGAGCGGCCCCATGCTCACGCGACGCAGCCGACGCACCGGATGACCCAGCCTCAGCATCATGCGCCGAATCTGCCGGTTTCGGCCCTCGCGCAGCTCCATGAGCAGCGTGGTCTTGGTGCCATCACGACCCAGGAGCTTCAGCCGGCTGCGGCCGGTGCGCGTTCCGGGCTCGTCGCGCTCGGGCAGGAACACGCCCTCGCTGAGCTGGCGCACCGCGGCGTCATCCAGGCGACCGCTCACGGTGACCTCGTAGGTCTTGTGCACCTCGAACCGCGGATGGGTGAGCCGGTTGGCCAGCTCGCCGTCGTTGGTCAGGAGCAGCAGGCCGCTGGAATCCATGTCCAGACGGCCCACGGGGAAGATCCTCGCCTTCAGCGGGTGATCGATGAGGTCGATCGCACGTCGCCGGCCCTCGGGATCCTCGTTCGTGCACACGATGCCCTTGGGCTTGAAGAGCATGATGTAGACATGCTGCTCGGCGCGCCGAAGCGGGCGACCGTCCACCTCGATGCGGTCCTCGGCGGGATTCACCCACGCAGGCAGGCCATCGAGCACCACGCCGTTCACCTTCACGCGGCCTTCCTCGACCATCGCCTCGCAGTCGCGTCGGCTGGCCACGCCTGCCGCGGCCAGCACCTTCTGGATGCGCTCGCCGCGACGGTCGTCGTTGAAGGGATGCGATGGACCGCGGCGCTGGCGTGGCATGGGACGAGGATGGTACGCGCCCGCCCGTACACTTTTCGGCATGGACACCTCCTCCACCCTGCCCCGGCAGGATCGCGGCTGGCTGGGCCTCTCGCACCATGTCGGCGTGCTCCGCCGCTGGATCGCCATGGACCGGGCCAGCCAGATGGCCAGTGCGCTGGCCTACCGGACGCTGCTGGGGCTGCTCCCCGTGCTGGTGGTGGCCACGCTGGTCTTCAAGACCATCGCGGGCGAGCGCTTCGGACCCATGGTGGGCGAAGCCCTCTCGGGACTCGGCCTGGACAAGCTCCAGATCCAGTCGCCCGACGGCAAGTCCACCGGGCCGGTGCAGCTCTCCGACTGGCTGCGGGGGATCATCGAGGACGCCGCCAAGCTGGATCTCTCGGCACTGGGATGGGTGGGCGCCGGCGTGCTCATCTTCAGCGCGGTGTGGGTGGTCGCCACCATCGAGGACTGCTTCAACCTGATCTGCCGCACCGACCAGAGCCGCAGCTGGCCCAAGCGCGTGGTGACCTACTGGTTCGCGCTCACGGCCGGTCCGCTGCTGCTGAGCCTGGTGCCGCTGGTGGGAGGCTGGGTCGAGGATGTCGCCGCCAGCCTGCCGAACTGGTCCTGGCTGCTGGGCACGATTCGCGTGATGTGGGCCACGCTGGTGCTGTGGGCGCTCATGCTGGCCGTGTACCTGACGGTGCCCAGCCAGCCGCCTCGCTGGCGCGCCGCCGCCGCGGGCGCCCTGCTGAGCGCGATCGGCCTTGAACTCTGCCGCTCCTTCCTGCACTTCTACGTGAGCCGAACCCTGAGCCTGAGCCTGGTGTATGGCTCGCTTGGCCTGGTCCCCGTGTTCATGTTCTGGATGTACGTGATCTGGCTGGTGGTGCTGGTGGGCCTTCAGGTCGCCGTGCTCTGGGACGCGCTGGATCGCCGCGGCCTTGGCGGGCTGCTCCCGAGCGAGACAGGCTCAAGGCGCTGAGGGCTTCTCGGCGGCCGGGTCTGCCGGTGGGGCGGGCTCGGGGGGCTTGGCATCCGCCGGCTCGGATGTCCGGGCCTCCGCGTCATCCTGGGGCTGACCTTCCTGCGCCGCAGCGCTCTGGGTCTCGAAGCCCTTGAGTCGCTGACCCACCGGCGTCTCCCAGAGACCCAACCATCGCCTGGCCTCGGCCCGGAGCCAGACGCGCTCCAGGGCGGCCACGGGACCGAAGATCGACTCGAAGACCGGCTGACGACGCCGAGGGTCGCCGTGGATGCCTTCCTTCAGCGCCGCGAGGTACAGGCGGAACTCCGTGGGCCGGAATCGGGCCATCCACGAGACCAGCACGTGCGATTGGGCGTAGAAATCCTTCATCTCCGAGACGGCATCCGCGCCGGCACCGGGCTTGTCCGTGATCACGAGGGCCTGCAACGGAACCAGGCGATCGGCCGCAGCCGCAGCCCGCTTGGTCTTGAGCAGGCGATCGTTGTCCGCGAAGAAACCCACCGTCTCGTCGCCCGCCTCCTCCACCTCGAACACCGTGGCCAGACCCTCGGCCACCCAGAGGGGATAGGGCTGGCCCGGATCCTGGATGCCGGTGTGGAAGAAGAGCTGGTGCGCGGCCTCGTGGCCCACGGTGGCCAGGAAGCTGTCCTCAGCCTGCCCAATGAGCCTTCGCCGCTCCGCCCGATTCTTCTGGAGCAGTTCCGTCCTCTTGTTCGCCGGTGCGGACTGGGTGATCTTGCGCTCGTTGTCGCGCAGGATCTTGAGGTTCTGCTGAAGATCGGGCGAACTGTAGATGTCGTAGATGACCAGTCGATCCGACTGGGGCTGGTAGTAGCCCGCCACACCCTTGCGGTCCACCCGATCCACGGTCCTGGCGAAGTCGAGATACGCGTTCTTGTCGGCGAAGAGGATGGCCACCAGCTTGTGCCGCAGAGGCGCCGGATCCAGCTTCAGCTTGCGGCAATCGACATGGAAGGCATCGTGGGTGGACTCAAGCATCTCGAGCACCTTCTTCACGTTCTCCTGCGGCGCATCCGTCAGGAGCACGTAGTGCGGGGTCGAGGAGAGACGGAAGGTGGGGAGCCGCTCGCGGGCCTCGGCCCATGGCTTGCTGTTCTCCTGCAGGGCAGCCGGGACCGCTGGCGGTGGATCCTGGGCGGCTGAAGGCGCCGCGGCGGCCATCGCGAGCATGAGGATGGAAAGCGGGAGTGTCATGGGCACCGTTACACTCTCCCGTGTCCGGGGGCATTCGTCCAGAGCCGGAGCGAACCCCATGGACCAAAAGACGGACCACACGCACTGCCGGAACCAGCAGGGCCACCTGCGGGCCGTGGTTCTCGCCCCCACCCC
>JBILWQ010000327.1:0-2598 GCA_044369805.1 Phycisphaerales bacterium | reverse complement strand
AGAGGGCGGGCGCTACTGGGTGGCCCTACCGAGGACGGTCAATTATTGAGGCCCGTCCCTATTTCCGAAGCACCAGCGTCACGTCGCTCGACTCGGGTCCCAGCCTGATCCGCGGAAACCCATCCTCCAGCATGTCGTGGGCCTCGACAAGCGTCCACGGACCGGTCCGCTTCAGCGCACGCCGCAACCAGGGAAGCGGGAAAGTGATCAGGTCGTATGTCTCGGCCACCATGGGGCCCGAACCCTCCACGCCGAAGGTCATCATGAGGTGCTGGATGCGCTCGTAGGGACTTCCCGCCGCCGCCCCCAGCGAGACGCTCCGAAGCGACGCCATGCCGCCGCCGCCGATGGGTCGCGGCCCGTACTCGCCCAGCACCATCGGCTCACTGGCCCTGCGTCCGCTTCGCACGGTGAGACCCCACAGGTACACGCCGCCAGGACGCAGCATGAGCCACACCGACCGAAGATGGCGCTCGACGGACTCGGGCGAGGGCAGATGTCCGGCCGTTCCGTGCAGGTTGAGTGCGAGGTCAAAGGGCTCCGCCGCCGCCTCCTCCAGCAAATCGGATGGCGGGGCGGCCATGTCACCCACAAGCACCGTGGCGCGTGGAACGGCGGTCCGGGCGGCGTCGACCATGGCCGGCTCCAGGTCGAGGCCGTACACCTGACAGCCCATGCGCGCGAAGACGGCCAGCCACTGGCCTGGGCCGCATCCAGGTTCATACACCCGATGCACGTGCCGGAGCCCGGTGCCTGGAGGTCGTCGTCGCCCGCGCGGGCCGGGGCGCACGCCTCGCCTGGCCCAATCGAGCGCGGAGCGGATGAGTTCCGGCTCCAACTGATGGAAGGCGGCGTAGAGGGCAGGGTGCGCGTAGATTCCGCTGGACATGGGCCGAACGGTAGCGAAAGCCGGCACCGGTGGCGACCTGGCGTGGCTGGGTCAGGCGCACGAGGAGGCGCTTCGACGCGATCCCGAGACTCGGCGGCGCCGCGGTGCCTTCATGACGCCGCCGGAACTTGCCCAGCGTGTGGCGGCATCGGCGATCGGACCCTGGCTGCGCGAGCGGCGAGGCGTGCCGCGCATCCTCGATCCTGCGTGCGGCACGGGAAACCTGCTCGTGGCCGCGGCTCGGCTGCTTCTTGCGAGCGGACGGCCGGCCGCATCGGTGGCCCGGGCTCTGCGCGGCGTGGAGATCGATCGGGAGACGGCGGAGGTGGCCCGCACGCGGCTCGTCTCACTGCTCGGAGGAGGTGCGGCCACGGAGCGGATCGTTCGAGCGAACATTCGGGTTTCGGACGCCACGGCGGTGACGCCCGGCTGGCTGCAGGCGGATGTGGTGGTGGCCAATCCACCGTTCCTCGGGCAGTTGCGGAAGGGGACGGCCATCGACCGGTCCACGGCCGCACGATGGCGGAGACGATTCGGCGACGCGGTTGGCGGCTACGCGGATCCAGCCGCGGCCTTCCTTCTGCTCATCGCTCTCGCGCTCCGCGACGGCGGACGAGCCTGCGTGGTGCTGCCCCGCTCCATGCTGGCGGTGGCGAGTGCCGATCCGGTGCGGCGAGCCGTGAGCGAGTTGGCCGAACTTGCGGCCGTGTGGATGGATGATCGCTTCGTGTTCGATGCAGGAACCCGCGTGGTCGCGATCGCGCTCGTGCGGCAGGCGGGTGGACAGCGGCAGGCACCACTCCGGATGGAGGGTCAGGTCGACACGGAACTGCCATGGACCGTGTGGAAGGGTCGATGGAGCGCGGCGGCGGCGGCAGGGGCCGGGGTGCCCGCGATCGAGCCTGGCCATGGCCGCGTGGTGGGCGACCTGGCGAGCGCGACAGCGGACTTCCGCGACCAGTTCTACGGCATGCGAGGCACACTTTGCGACGATCGCCACGCCGGCCGCGGCCTGAACGCCCTGCGCCCGCGCACCGCCTCGATCGACCGTGGTGCATCGCGCATGGATCGCCTGCCGGTGCTGACCACCGGACTCATCGGCTGGAACTGCTCGCATTGGGGCGAGCGGCCCGCTCGGCTGCTGGGCCGGAGTTTCCAGCATCCCGCGGCGCGCGTGCCGGCTCTGCTTTCGCGTCCGGTGATGCGGGGCTGGCTCAGCGACGCCCTGCATCCCAAGATCCTGGTGGCCACGCAGACGCCGGTGATCGAGGCGGTGGTGGATCCCTTCGGTGAGCTGGCCCCCGGGGTGCCCGTGATCCGACTGCTGCCTCATGATGCGGGGGATCTGTGGTTGCTGGCGGCTGTGGTGCTCTCGCCGGCCTGCAGCGCGGTGGCATGGTGGCGGCACGCGGGGGCGGGTCTCTCGCCCAAGGCGATCAAGTTGAGCGCACGTCAGGTGCTCGAGCTTCCCCTGCCCACGTCCATGGCTGCTTGGAAGCGATCGGCCGAGTCCCTCCAGCGTTTCAGGCTTGCGGCGGATGATCGTGGGCGCATGGCGGCCATGACGACATTCGCGCAGGCGAGCGCCGACGCCTATGCGGTGCCGCGCGAGCGTCGGGAGGCGCTCGTGCGCTGGTGGCAACCGCTCGCGTGGGGTACCTTCCAAAGATGATCATGCTGGCGCAGGCCTCGCCCACGCCCTGGAGTGA
>JBILWQ010000011.1:0-16499 GCA_044369805.1 Phycisphaerales bacterium | reverse complement strand
GCAGTTCGCCATCAACCCGCGCGACGGCGAGATGGTGGTGGTGGAGATGAACCCGCGCGTCAGTCGCAGCAGCGCGCTGGCCAGCAAGGCCACGGGGTTCCCGATCGCCCGCATCGCCGCCAAGCTGGCGGTGGGCTACACGCTCGACGAGCTGAGGAACGACGTGGTGGGCAGCACCAGCGCCTGCTTCGAGCCCAGCATCGACTACGTGGTCGTGAAGATGCCTCGCTGGACCTTCGAGAAGTTCCCCGAGGCCGACGAGCGACTGACCACGCAGATGAAGTCCGTCGGCGAGGCCATGAGCATCGGCCGCACCTTCCAGGAGGCCCTGCAGAAGGCCATCCGCAGCATGGAGGTGAAGCGGTTCGGCCTGGGCCTGGATCGCAACGATCGCTGGCTCGAGGCGAGGCGTTCCCAAACCACCGACGGCGACGAGGCTCTCTGGCCCATTCCCGAGGAGACCCTCAGCCGCAAGTTGAGCGTGCCCAGCCAGGGCCGCCTCTACTACGTGCGCTATGCCATCCGAAGCGGGTGGAGCGATGACCGCATCCATGAGCTGAGTGGCTACGACCGCTGGTTCATCGACCAGCTTCGGCAACTCGTCGAGTTCGAGGACACGCTCTGCGGCTACACGAAGCTCGATCAGGTGCCCGCCGACACGCTCTTCCAGGCGAAGCAGCGGGGCTTCAGCGATGCCCAGCTGGCCAACCTGTACCTCGGCACCATCACCAGCGACACCATCCTGGCGGTGCGGGCTCACCGCAAGAAACTGGGCATCGAGCCGGTCTACAAGCTCGTCGACACCTGCGCCGCCGAGTTCGAGGCGGCAACACCCTACTTCTACAGCACCTACGAGTCATCGCGCCTGGTCGACGGCAAGCCCGTGACCGACGACGAGATCCGTGTCAGCGCCACGAAGAAGATCGTGATCCTGGGCGGTGGCCCGAACCGCATCGGCCAGGGCATCGAGTTCGACTACTGCTGCTGCCAGGCCGCCTTCGCCTGCGAGGACATGGGCCTCGAGAGCGTGATGATCAACTCCAATCCGGAGACGGTGAGCACCGACTACGACACCAGCGACCTGCTCTTCTTCGAGCCTCTGACGCTCGAGGACGTGCTCAACGTGGTCGAACGCCTCAACGGTGGCGGCCTTGAAGTGCCCGGCCGCAGCGGCGCCGTGGCTGGAGTGATCGCGCAGTTCGGCGGTCAGACGCCGCTCAACCTGGCCCACGGCCTGGTCAAGGCGGGTGTGCCGATCATCGGCACGGGCGTGAGCAGCATCGACGAGGCCGAGGACCGCGACCGCTTCAAGGCCATGATCGACGAACTGGGCCTGAAGCAGCCCGAGAGCGGCATCGCGCGCGGCCTGGAGCAGGCCGTGGAGATCGCCGACCGCATCGGCTACCCGGTGCTGGTGCGGCCCAGCTACGTGCTCGGTGGACGCGGCATGGAGACCTGCTTCGATGCCGAGAGCCTGCGCCGCTACATGGGCAGCGCGGTGATCGCCAGCGAACTTGCGGACGCCCCGGTGCTCATCGACCGCTTCCTCAACGACGCCATCGAGGTGGATGTGGACGTGCTGGCGGACTTCGAGCCGGACGACCGCAGCCGAACGTCGCTGCTGCCCCAGCGCAGCGAGCGGCCCCGCGCCGTGGTGTGCGGGGTCATGGAGCACATCGAGGAGGCGGGTATCCACAGCGGTGACAGCACCTGCACCCTTCCGCACTACTCGTTGCCCGCATCCATCGTGCGCCGCATCCGCGAACAGGCGCTGGCCCTGGCGCGCCGCCTGCGCGTGCGAGGTCTCATGAACGTGCAGATGGCGGTGAAGGATGACCAGGTCTTCGTGCTCGAGGTGAATCCCCGCGCCAGCCGCACGGTGCCCTTCGTGAGCAAGGCGAAGGGTGTGCCCTATGCCCGCCTGGCGGCCCGCGTGATGATGGGGGCCTCGCTCGACCAGCTGAACGTGCAGGAGACCGGCGAGACCGGCTTCTACGCGGTGAAGGAGAGTGTCTTCCCCTTCGGCAAGTTCCCGGGCGTGGACGTGATCCTGGGACCCGAGATGCGCAGCACCGGCGAGGTGATGGGCGCCGACCGCAGCCTGCCGATCGCCTTCGCGAAGGCCCAGATGGCGGCAGGCGTCATGCTTCCCGTGAAGGGCAACGTGTTCCTTTCGCTCCGCGATGGCGACAAGCGGCATGCCACCGAGATCGCCCGCAATCTGGTGCGGATCGGCTTCACCGTGTACGCCTCGGGCGGCACCCATGCGGCCCTGAGCGACGAGGGGGTGCCCACGCAGAAGCTGCCCAAGATCTCCGAAGGTGCTCGCCCCAACGTGCTCGACCTGATCCGCAACGGGCAGGTGCACCTCATCCTGAACACGCCCACCCGCAAGGGCGCCGACACCGACGAGGGCCGGATCCGCGCCCAGGCGGTTCGAAGCGGCGTGCCCATCGTGACCACCGTGGCCGGCGCCCGCGCCGCGGTGCAGGCCATGACCGCCATGCAGGCCGGCGACTGGGGCGTGAACGCCCTTCAGGACTACTTCCCGAACCTGGCCCGCCCCGCCATCAGACCGGCCGCCCGCGAACCGGCCACGGTCTGATCGACCTGACCCGCGGGCACCCCTAGAATGCCCGCCCACATGGGCACGGATCTCCTCCAGTACCTGCCGAGTTGGGTCGCCCCAACGCCCGCCTTCTGCCAGCTCGTGACCGGGGTGGTGGTCATTCTGGTCATGATCCACGTGATCCTGATCGGATGCGCCTACGCCATCATGCTGGAGCGGAAGCTCAGCGCCTGGATGCAGGATCGAGTGGGACCCAACCGCGTGGGGCCCTACGGCCTGCTGCAGCCCATCGCCGACGGCCTGAAGTTCATCCTGAAGGAGGAGTACACGCCACGCGGCGCCGACAAGGCGCTGTTCATGATCGCGCCATCGCTCATCCTGATCCCCGCCATGCTGGCGTTCGTGATCGTGCCCTGGGGCGGCACGCTTGAACTCTCGCAGCTGCCCTTCGGGCTGGCGGAGAAACTGGGTGTGCAGGACATCACCGTGAAGCTGGCGGGTGCCGTGGTGAACGTGGGCATGATCTACCTGCTCGCCGTGGCCAGCCTGGGCGTGTATGGCGTGGCCCTGGGTGGCTGGGCCAGCAACAGCAAGTTCAGCTTCCTGGGCGGCATGAGGGCCAGCGCCCAGATGATCAGCTACGAGATCCCCATGGGCCTGGCGCTGCTCTGCGTGGTGCTGACCGCGGGCACGCTGGATCCCTACGGCATCATCGCTGCACAGTCCCCGGGCCAGGGCGCCTGGATGCTGCTGCAGCAGCCGGTGGCGGCCATCCTGTTCTACACCTGCATGCTGGCAGAATCCAACCGCGCGCCCTTCGACCTGGCCGAGGCGGAGAGCGAGCTGGTGGGCGGCTACCACACCGAATACAGCAGCATGCGCTTCGCCATGTTCTTCCTGGCGGAGTACTTCCACATGATCACGGGCGCGGCGTTCTTCAGCGTGCTCTTCCTGGGAGGCTGGAGCCTGAACCCGTTCGGCACGGGCCCCGACCTGGCGCCGCAGGGCGGGCTGCTGCTCATTCTGGCCCAGATGGGCATCATGCTTGGCAAGACGGGCCTGGTCGTGGCCTTCGGCATGGCCGTCCGGTGGACGCTGCCGCGGTTCCGCTTCGACCAGCTCATGCGACTGGCGTGGGAGGGCATGATTCCCACCGCGCTCCTGATGCTGCTCATCACCGCAGCCTTCGAGTTCATGGGTTGGGGTGATCGCATCTGGCTGGGGTCGTTGCTGTGCATCGCGGCGGCCTACCTGCTGGGGCCCATGCTGCCGAGGCAGGCCAACCCGAATCACCGCATCGGTCTCATCGGAAGCCGATTCAGCCCGGTCATCGAGGGCACCGGATCGGTCAGCACCCACCCCGTGGCCATGAGCGACGCGGCCATTCCGGACCGTCGTCAGGGTCCGGCCAGCATTCACTGAATCTTCAGCGCGGCCCGAGCCGCCGCATGCGACCCACCCAGTGGCCGAAACGGATCACCGCGGCCATGCGCTGCGCCGGTCCGGGCATGCGCGAAGGGTCGCTGCCGAACGCCGTCTCCTGCCGCCAGTGCCAGTAGCGCCCGCGCACGCGGCCGCGCGTGATCACGGCCAGCCGAAGCAGCTGCCAGAGACCATCGACGAAAACCACCAGCGTCCGCATGGCGGCATGGTAGAGGGCGGCCCCGGGCGGGCCGTGGAACATGCGGGAACTTCCGGCGGATGTCCCGATTGCGTCCCCGGCCGTTTCTAGAATCGGCAGCGTGGCGAAGCAGCGCAGCCAGTTCCTCTGTGGCCAATGCGGCGCCGTGCACCCCAAGTGGATGGGCAAGTGCCCCGACTGCGGCGCGTGGGATGCCCTGGAGCGGTTCGTGGAAGCGAAAGCCGCGCCTGGCGCGCTGCCAGCAGTCGAGGGCGGAACCGACCTTGCACCGGCCGCCGCCGAACCGCTCGGGCAGGTGCAGGCGGCCAGCGTGCCGCGGGTACCCAGTGGCGTGGCGGAGTTCGATCGCGTGCTTGGTGGTGGCTTCGTGCCGGGCAGTGCCGTGCTGCTCGGAGGTGATCCCGGCATCGGCAAGAGCACGCTGCTGCTGCAGGCACTGGCCGAACTGGCCGATGCGGGAAAGCCCGTGCTGTACGCCAGCAGCGAGGAGAGCGCCCATCAGGTCCGCCTGCGGGCCGAACGGATCGGTCGCGGCGTCACCGCCGAACGCGAACGCAATCTCTGGGTGCTTGCCGAGACCAATCTGGCGCGGCTGCTCGAGCAGGCCCGCAAGGTGCAGCCGGCCGTGCTGGTGGTGGATTCCATCCAGCTGGTGCATCGCGTGGACGTGGACGCCGTGCCCGGCAGCGCCAGCCAGCTGCGCCGGTGCGCCCTGGATCTGGTCTCTCACGCCAAGACCACCGGCTGCGTGGTGGTCATCGTGGGCCATGTCACCAAGGACGGACTGCTGGCGGGCCCGCGGCTTCTGGAGCATCTGGTCGATGTGGTGCTCTCCTTCGAGGGCGACCGTCACCATGCCCATCGCGTGGTGCGGGCCATCAAGAACCGCTTTGGCAGCACGTTCGAGGTGGGCCTGTTCGAGATGACTGGTTCCGGCCTGCAGCAGGTCGATGAGAACCAGCTGGCCGCTGACCCCAGCCTGGCCCCACGCCCCGGTTCCGTGGCCGTGCCTGCCCTGGCTGGATCGCGGTGCCTGCTGGCCGAGGTGCAGGCCCTGACCGCCACCGGAATCCTGGGCGGAGCCAAGCGAAAGGCCAGTGGCCTCGATGGCAACCGCCTGGCCATGCTTCTGGCGGTTCTGGAGCAGCATGGCGGTCTTCGACTGGCGGATCAGGATGTCTACGCCTCGGCGGCCGGCGGTGTGAAACTGCTCGAGCCGGGCACGGATCTGGCCGTGGCATTGGCGGTGGCCGCAGCCCGCACCGGCCGCACGGCACCCGATGCATTCGCTGCCGTGGGCGAGGTTGGATTGACCGGGCAGATCCGCCCCTGCACACACCTTGAGCAGCGGCTGGCCGCCGCGGCCCGGCGGGGGGTGAAGTGCCTTGCCCTGCCGGCTGGGCAAGTGCCGAGCCGGATTTCCGGTCTGAAAATGGAACTGTGGCCCGTGGATCACATCCGTCAGGCCCTGGAATTTCTTCAACCCCTGAAACCAGGCAGAAGCCTCAGGTCCGACAGAAATGTCAGGTCATCCGTGGATTGATCGCAAGTTGTGCTTTGGTAAATGCTTGCAACACAATCCATTGTGGTCCAAGGCTTGTTTTTGGCCCGTAAACGCACATTTTCTTCCCGGGCGGCTTGCTGAAGTCCAGGCCTCGCTATCATCTGCCCCTCATCCTCCAGGTCCTGAGGGACCGATAGAGGGAACGCCCACCGGTCCTTGCCTGTCGGGGCAGGGACGCAGACGGCTGGGTGGATGACGCTGGTACGGGCCAAGGGTCAAGGCCACGACCGCACAGTTTCAGATAGGAGCAATCACAATGAGTCTGACGAAGTTTGTTGGTCTCCTCGCGGGTACTGCGCTGGCCGGTTCGGCCTTCGCCGCTTCCGTCGAGGCGAACGATGATGCGATGGCCCAGATCGCCGAGCTCAAGAAGGAGCTCGCTGAGATGAAGGCCCAGAGCGGTGACAAGTGGCTCACCGAGCAGCGCGAGACCGAGATTCGTGGCATCGTGCAGGACGTGCTGGCCGACGCGGACACCCGCTCGAGCCTGCAGGCCGCTCAGGCCACGGCCGGCTGGAACAAGGGTTTCTTCCTGGCCAGCCCGGATGGCAACTTCAAGATGAACGTGGGTGGCCAGCTGCAGACCCGTTGGGCCTACAACTGGATGAGCAACCGCGACATGAACAACAGCAGCACCTTCGGTGCCGCAACGGCTGGTAACAATTTCGGAACCCAGGGCGTCTCCAAGGCTGCCTACGGCTTCGAAGTCCGTCGTGCGAAGCTGGAGTTCAGCGGTCACGTGGTTGATCCCAGCTGGCAGTACGCCGTGACGCTGGCCTATCAGCAGTTCTTCGGCTCGAACACCAACCCCGCCTCTTTCAGCGGTTTCGCGGGCGGCGGTGGTGTGAACCAGGGTGACAACTTTGCCGGCGGCATCGGTCTTGAGAACGCCTACATCAAGAAGGACTTGGGCAATGGCTTCAGCGTCCAGGTGGGTCAGTTCAAGAGCCCGTTCCTCCGCGAGTGGCTGGTCAGCAGCAAGTACCAGCTGGCTGTGGAGCGTTCGCTGGTCAGCACCCTGTTCAGCACCGGCTGGACCCAGGGTCTGCAGCTGAACTGGAACAACGACAATCTGCGGGCCATGGTCAGCTACAACGATGGCGCTAACAACGCCAACCTGGGCGCGACCTCCGGCACCAACGTTGGCAGCGTCGGCAATGCCAACGGTGGCGTCGGCTTCACGCAGTGGGCCTTCACGGGCCGCGTGGAGTTCATGGCCTTCGGCAACTGGGCGCAGTTCGATGACCTGACCAGCATGCGTGGCGAGGGCTCCGGCCTGCTCGTCGGCGGCGGCATCAACTGGCAGCGCGGTGGCGAGCAGGAGGCGATCGCTGGCATCCCGGCGAACGCCAACGGCGATGGCGAGTTCTTCGGCTGGACCCTGGATGCCACCTGGGACCTCGGCGGCGCCAATCTGTATGCCGCCTGGGTGATGAACACCTCCTACAGCCTGCCTGTGGGCCAGGGTGACATCAACAGCTACGGCATCGTGGTTCAGGGTGGTTACTTCATCACCGACACCATCGAGCTCTTCGCTCGCTGGGAGTGGATGAACACCCAGAACAAGAACAACACCGTTGCCGGAAGCGACGTCAGCGCCAACTCGCCAGTGAATGCCTTTGTGAACAACATCGGCACCATCGGTGCCAACTGGTACCTCGGCGGCAAGAACGTGAAGTGGACGACCGACTTCGGTGTCAGCTGGAACCCCGTGACGTTCCAGAACGGCATCTTCGGTCAGGACATCGCTGGTGCGAACTACCGCACCGAAGGTGCCAATGGCGGCGGCCAGATCGTGATCCGCAGCCAGATCCAGCTCCTGTTCTGATCTGTTGCAGAACGCGTCATCCACGCTGACCTGAAGTTCCGTCAGCGATTCACTCAGACTCAACCCCCCAGTCCTTCCAGGGCTGGGGGGTTTTCTCTTGCGCCTCGCCCTCTGATCCTTGCATGCTCGGCACCGCACCGTGCCGATACCTTGCCGGCATGGTGGCGCACGCTGCTACCATGCCGACTTCCATGGTCCATTCCAGGCCTGCAACTTCATTCTTCGGGAGCGGTTGCGTGCTGGTGGCCGCAGCCATGGCTTCGGGAGCGGCCGGACAGACCGTGGACCAGGCCTCGCCCGCCACGCTGCAGGACCTGCTGAACCGCATCGACAACCTGGAGAAGCGGAACAAGGCCCTGGAGGGTCAGGTTTCGGAGCTGAAGGCCCTTGAGGGCGAGAAGTGGCTCAGCCAGGAGCGGGCCGACCAGATTCGCAGCATCGTGGCCGACGTGGTGGCCGATGCGGATGCCCGGGCCAGCCTTCGGCAGGATGCCATGACCGCGGGCTGGAACGACGGATTCTTCCTGGCCAGTCCGGATGGCCGCTTCAAGCTGCAGGTGGGTGGGCTGATCCAGCCGAGGTTCATGTTGAGCCATGTGCGGTCCAACCAGTCGGATCCCGCCAGCCCGAGCCAGGCGGTGACCCCGTATCCGATCCCGGACCAGGTGGAGAACAACTACGGCTTCGACAGCAACTACAACGAGCTCATCTTCAAGGGGCACGTGTTCAGCCCCGCCGTCGAGTTCATGGTCCGAACCAACGTTGACCTGAACAACAGCTACTCCGTTGCGGGCACGCCGACCAGCCCGAACGCCCTGACCGGCCCAAGCAACTCGGGCGACCTGTACCTGCTCGACGCATGGGTCCGCATCGCCTTCGCGGACGAGTGGAGCTTCCGATTCGGCCAGTATCGGTCGCCCTACGCGCGCGAGCAGCTGGTGGTGGAGGCCAACCAGATGGCCGTGAGCCGAAGCACCGTTGTCCGCAACTTCGGCCAGTGGTACACGCAGGGCATCGAACTGCAGTGGCAGGGGGATGACCTCCGGTGGAACCTGTCGGTCGACAGTGGTGGCTCCGCCAACTTCGCGGGCACCGAACTTCGGCTCTCCTCGAACAGCTCGCTGGATCAGCCGTGGTGGGTGCAGAGTGCCAGCTACAGCATCACCACGCGCCTGGAGTGGAAGCCCTACGGTGCCTGGCGCGACTTCAACAGCTTCACCAGTCCCATGGGCGAGCAGCAGGGGCTGCTGCTGGGCCTGGCGTTCCACACGCAGGGCACCTCGCCCGACGAGAGCGTGTCGACCAGTGGCAACAATGGACTGCCCCAGAACTACGTGGACTCGGTCACGGGCGACGTGCAGTGGAACCTGGGCGGCGCCAGCGTCTTCGCATCGGCGTTCTGGAACTACATCGACTCCAACACCACCTACTTCAACGCGTTCAACACGCCGACGCCGGTCGATCCGAACGCCAGCAACACCTTCGCCTACGGCTTCACCATCCAGCCCGCGATCTACATTGCGCCCAAGTGGGAGTGGTACACGCGGTACGAGTACGGGTACATCCAGTTTGGCGACGTGACCGGCATCAACAACCTGGGTCAGCCGGCGAGCGGCATCCAGTTCCAGAACCCCTACAACGTGATCACCACGGGGTTCAACTGGTACATCGATGGCCAGGACCTGAAGTGGACCATCGACTTCGGGTACGCCATCACGGACGTGAACTTCGCGTGGCAGAACCTGCCCGCCGGCTGGCGCATCAGCGCCACCGACCAGTTCGTCATGCGGACGCAGCTGCAGCTCATGTTCTGAGCGTGAAATCAGGCCTGGAGCCATGGGGCACGAGCGTTATCCTGCGCGCATGACCGTGGTGCACCGGATCGAGGTTCGACCATCACCGGGGGTTATCGACGCCCGTGGCCAATCCATTCTGACGCTGGCTCAGGCGGATCCGGACCTTCGGGCGCCCTCGTGTGTGCACGGCACGCAGGTGTACCTGATCGAGGGCGAGCTTGACCCGATTTCCGTGGACCGCGTGACCCGCGAACTGCTCTGCGATCCGGTTACGCAGGTTGCGCACCGGGGCGCTTCGCCAGCCCGGGGACAGGTGGTGGAGGTGCTTCCACTTCCCGGTGTGGCCGACCCGGCCGCCGAGAGCGTGGAGGTGGCCATCCATGCACTCACGGGCTCACGGGTCCGCGTGCTCACGGGCGAGCGTTGGGATCTGGAGGGTGTGGACGAGACGGCCGCCGAGGCGATCGCCCGCCGACTGCTGGCCAATCCCGTGGTGCACGCGGTGCATCGATCACCGTGGTGTCCCGCGGGCTTCCCCGTGGCCAAGCCCCATGATGCGGTCATGCGCCGCGTGCCACTCCGCGAACTGGATGACGCCGCCCTGGAGAGACTGAGCCGCGAGGCCCACCTGTTCCTGAGCCTGGAGGAGATGCGGGCCATTCAGGCCGAGTACCGGCGTCGGGGCTGCGAACCCCGCGAGATCGAACTGGAGACGATCGCTCAGACCTGGAGCGAGCACTGCGTCCACAAGACGCTCAAGAGCCGCGTGCGCTACCGCGAGATCGGCCTGGCACCGGGATCACCCACCCTGATCGACCGTGCCGGCGTGCGGGATGGGCACACGCTGGAGGGTGGCGAGCTGATCGTGGGGAACCTGCTCAAGCACACCGTGGCCGCAGCCACCCATCGGCTGACGCAGCCGGGCTCGCCGGGATCGATCGACTGGTGCCTGAGCGTCTTCGTGGACAACGCCGGGGTGATCGCGTTCGATGAACACCACGCCGTGTGCATGAAGGTGGAGACGCACAATCACCCCAGCGCCCTGGAGCCCTACGGTGGCGCGGCAACCGGCGCAGGCGGGTGCATTCGCGACGTGATGGGCACGGGCCTGGTGGCCCGGCCGATCGCCGCCACGGATGTCTTCTGTGTGGCGCCCGCGGGCATGCAGATCCCCAAGGGCTGCCTGCCGCCGGCGCGGATCCTGCGACAGGTCGTCTCCGGCGTGCGCGACTACGGCAATCGGATGGGCATTCCAACCCTGAACGGCGCCGTGTGGTTCGACCCCCGGTACGTGGGCAACCCGCTGGTCTATTGCGGCGTGATTGGAATGATGCCGCGGAACATGATCCGGGGGCGGGCGGAACCCGGTGACCACATCGTGGTCATGGGAGGTCGGACCGGCCGCGATGGGATCCATGGCGCAACCTTCAGCAGCGCCGAGTTGACCGACACGCATGCCGACGAGTTCAGCCACGCCGTGCAGATCGGCAACGCCATCACGCAGAAGAAGACTCTTGACGCACTGCTGGCTGCACGTGATGCCCAGGGTGGACCGCTCTTCAACGCGGTGACCGACTGCGGCGCCGGCGGCTTCTCCAGTGCCGTGGGCGAGATGGGCTCCCGGCTGGGTGCCGAGGTGCATCTGGAACGCGCACCCCTGAAGTATCAGGGCCTCAGCCCGACCGAGGTGTGGATCAGCGAGGCGCAGGAACGCATGGTGTTGGCAGTGCCGGCCGACCGGCTTGCGGCGCTGGCGCAGGTCTGCGAGGCGCACCAGGTGGAGTGGTGCGATCTGGGCACCTTCGGCACACCCGATCGGGATCTTGTGCTGCTCTGGCAGGGATCGGAGGTTGGAAGGATCTCCACCCGCTTCCTCGAGGAGGCGCTGCCCACGCCCACGCGCGAGGCGGTCTGGGATCCCGCGTGGTCCGCCCAACAACAGGCCGGTATCGAGCGACATGATCCCGCTGGAAGCCTTGGCGAGGCGTTGCGTCGCCTGCTCCGGCACCCGAACATCGCCAGCAAGGCGTGGATCATTCGCCAGTACGACCACGAGGTACAGGGCACAAGCGTGATCAAGCCCCTGGTCGGGCCCCACGCCGGACCTGGTGATGCCGCGGTGATACAGCCACTGCCCACGAGCAACCGTGGAGTGGCCGTTGGCAATGGGCTGGCCACGGGTCTGGCTGCAGATCCCTACTGGATGGGGCTTGCGGCGGTGGATGAGTGCGTGCGCAACCTGGTCTGCGTGGGCGCGGATCCGGCGCACATCGCCATCCTGGACAACTTCTGTTGGCCCGCGTGCCGGGATCCCCGGAACATGGGAAGCCTGGTGCGCGCAGCCGAGGCATGCCTGGATGCCGCAATGGCATACCGGACACCCTTCATCAGCGGCAAGGATTCGCTCAACAACCAGTTCGTGACCGACGACGGGCGAACGATCCAGATCCCGCCCACGCTGCTGATCTCGGGCCTCGGCATCGTTCCGGATGTCCGCCGCTGCGTGACCATGGATGCCAAGGCCGCAGGCAACCTGCTGCTGATCGTCGGCTTCACGCATGGCCGCATGGGCGGCTCGCATGCTCGACAGGTGGGCGTGCCCTCGGGGTCGGACACCCTGCCGCAGGTGAACCTGCAAACCGGGCCGCACGCGGCTCGGGCGGTGGCTGACGCCATTCAAGCCGGCCTGGTGCGCAGTGCGCATGACTGCAGCGAAGGTGGCGCGCTGGTGGCGGCAGCCGAGATGGCCTTCGCGGGTGGCGTCGGACTTCGAGTGGATCTTCATGCCATGCCCGCCACGGCCGGTCTGGATACCTGGGCCCTGGCCTTTGCCGAGGATCCATCGCGCTACCTGCTTGAGGTGGAACCCCAGCGGCTGGCCGAGCTGCGGGTGATCCTTGGATCGATCCCGAATGGCGTGGTCGGTCGATTCGAGAGCACCGGTGTGCTTGTGGTGGCGGGTGAAAGCGTGGATCTGGCCACGCTTCATGCGGACTGGCAGTCCGGCGAGGAGGGTTGGTGATGAGCGCGCGACCCAAGGCACTGGTGATCACCGCTCCGGGCATCAATTGCGATGCGGAACTGGCACAGGCCTTCAAGGCGTCGGGGGCCGATCCCGAGCTGGTGCTGCTGGAGCGGTTGCGTCGAGCACCATCACTGATCGACCGATTCGACCTGATCGGACTTCCAGGTGGCTTCAGCTACGGCGACGACATCGCAGCCGGTCGCATCATGGCGGTACTCATGAGGGAAGCCGTCTATCCGGCGCTTGCCGCCGCGATCGACCGTGGCGTGCCCATGATCTGCCCATGCAACGGATTCCAGATCGCCGTGCAGGCCGGACTTCTGCCGGGGGCGGAGCCTGGACACTGGCCCCGGCACCCCGCGGCACCCACAGTGGCGCTCTGTCAGAACCGCTCGGCCCGCTTCCGCGACATCTGGACCCGTGTGGAGGTGCCGGAAGGGACCCGCTGCGTGTGGACCGCGGGCCTTGGCATCGATCCCGAGGCCGACCTCATGCCCAGCGCCCATGGCGAGGGCCGATTCGAGACCGATGCGGCAACACTGGTGCGACTGAGGCTCGGAGGCCAGATCGCGCTGCGATACCACCCGCAGGACAACTTCAATGGAAGCATGGATGCCATCGCCGGCATCTGCGATCCATCGGGCCGGGTGCTGGGCCTGATGCCGCATCCCGAGCGGTTCACGCGGTGGACGCAGCACCCGTGGTGGACACGCCTGGGTCCTGGGCGCATGCGGGGAGAGCCACTGGGTCTTCGCATGTTCCGCCAGGCCGTGCAGTGCGTCCTGCACACCCGCGATGCGAAACGGGCCTTGACGGCATGAGTCCGTCGCCGCCACGCTGCTTGAAGTGTGGCTACCCGCTTGTGGGATTCGCGACCCGATGTCCGGAATGCGGGCACAAAAGCCTGCGACGCGAGCGTTGGGTCGAGGGTGAACTTCACCTGGAAGGACCCAGGGTGGTCCAGCCCATCTTCACCCGATGCCTGTTGGCGGCACTGACGCTGCTGACGGCGTTCCTGCTTGGATTGGCTCTCAGTCCAAGCCTGCTGGCCCATCTGGACGTCCGCGTGAACTGGGATGCCCGTTGGTCCATGATTCCAATGGCTCTGGCGGCCCCGTTGGCCTGCCTGCTCTGGACGCGGCCGATCACCGCATCAGACAGTGCGCTGCTCCAGCTGGATGCCTCGTCCATGTGGCGGGCGTCGCTTCCGGTGATGCAGCTGCCATGGCTGGTCTTTGCCGCATGCGTGGTGGGTGCGATCATGACCACCCCGGCGAAACCCTCACCTGCCGCCATCCTGACCACGCCCACGACACCGAACCGTGGCGAATTCCTGGTCAACGCGGCCCACGTGATCGGTGTGCTGGCACAGCTGCCGTGGCTGCTGGCGCTTCGACATGTGGGCCGTATCGGCGAGTACCTGCGCGACATGACCATGACGCGCATCGCCACGACCGGCCTGTGGCTCTGGTCGGGCATGATGGCCCTGCTGCCCTTCATCATGCTCTTCCGGGCGGGCTACATGAAGAGCGCCACCTTCGAGGACCTGCTGGGGCGGCTGCTGTCGATCTGCAACCTGGGACTGATTCTGGGCCTTGTGCTGGCCTGGATGCTGGTCTGGGCCATGGCCCACTGCCTGACCAATGCCCACGAGACCGTGGCCAGGGACGAGCGCCGGGCGGAGCGTGAACGCGACAGGTACCGCACGCCCACGTGATCGGGCCGACTATCCTGCCCGGATGAAGTCAGCCACGGGCACCCTGCGGTACGGCGTGATCGGCACGGGCCGCATGGGCAGGCATCACGTGCGTCTGGGAACGCAGATCGAGGGGCTCGAGCTGGTCGGCGTGGTCGACCGGGATCCGGATCGTCGCGCGGAGATGACGGAGAAGTACGGCGGAAGAGGCCATGCCGAGGTCGATGCCCTGATCGACGCCGGCGTGGACATGGTGGTGATCGCCACGCCGACGATCCACCACCGCGCCGCCGCCGAGAAACTCCTGGCCCGCGGCGTGCACTGCCTGATCGAGAAGCCGCTGGCCCCGAGCGTGGAGGAGGCCCGTGCCATCGCCGACGCCGCGGCCCGGAGCGGCGCGCTCCTGCAGGTCGGTCACGTGGTGCGCTACGACCCCGTCATGGTGGCCATCCGGCGACTGGGTGTCGGCATGCCCCGCTTCGTCGAGGTCGACCGCATCAGCCCCATGACGTTCCGAAGCGTGGACGTGGGGGTGGTGCTGGACATGATGATCCACGACATCGATGTGCTGCTGATGCTGATGGAGCGTGAACCCGAGCGCGTGGACGCGAGCGCCGTGAGCGTGCTGGGCGACAGCGAGGATGTGTGCAACGCGCGGCTCACCTTCCCTCCGGACCGGCACGGGCACCGCTGCGTGGCCAACGTGACGGCGAGCCGGCTGGCCATGAAGACCGAGCGCAAGATGCGCCTCATCTCCCCGGAGGCCTACGTGAGCGCGGACTTCCAGGAGCGCAAGGGCAGCGTGGTGCGACGTACCGTCAACGATGCCCGCATGGGCGAGATCCGGAGTCAGCTCAAGGCCGGCAACGACCTGAGCGCCATGAACTGGCTCGATCTGGTCTCCATGGAACCGCTTCAGGTGGAGGCTGGGGAGCCGCTGAGGCTGCAGCTGGAGGACTTCCTGGACGCCATCCGGACCGGTCGCAAGCCTTTCGTGGACGCCGAGGCGGGCTTCGCGGCCGTGCGCACCGCGGAGCGGATCGTGGCTGCCGCGAAGGCGCTCGACGCCAAGAGCCCGTGACATGTCCCGCATCGGAAGCCATTGCAGCGCCGCCGGGGGACCGGCCCATGCCGTGCGCGAGGCGGTGTCGCTTGGACTGGACTGCGTGCAGGTGTTCACCGCGAACCAGCGGCAGTGGAAGCCAAGAGATCCGGGGCCGGTGGAGGTGGCTGCCTGGTTCGAGGCCCTGCATGAGGCAGGCTGGGACGATCCAGAGGATCACCGGACCGTCAGTCACAACAGCTACCTGGTGAACCTGGCCCACCCGAGCGATGCCAACCGTCAACGCTCCATCTCGCTGCAGCGAGCGGAGTTGGAGCGATGCGAGAGGCTCCGGATCAGGCTCTGCGTCATGCACCCAGGCGCGCACCTGAGCAAGCCCCGATCACCTGATGAGGCCAACGATCTCGAACGTGATCCCAATCCCGAGGAACAGGAGGGGCTTCGTCGCATCGCCGGTGCCCTGGATGCCCTGCACGCGGATCTGCCGGGTTATCGCGTGATCACCTGCCTGGAGAACACGGTCGGCGCCGGCACCACGCTGGGCTACGCCATGCGACATCTGGCCATGATCCGCGACATGGTTCGGCAGCCCGAGCGCGTGGCCTTCTGCATCGACACCTGTCACGCGGTCGCCGCCGGCTACCGCATGGACACCCCGGCCAGGGCGACAGCGGTGGTTCAGGGGATCTCGCGCGACCTTGGTGAACGCAACGTGCTCGTGTTCCACATGAACGACTCCGTGGGTGCCTGTGGAAGCCGGAAGGACCGTCATGCCCACATCGGTGACGGAACGTGCGGCGCTTCCGCCTTCGCCGCCATCCTGAAGCGGCGCGCCTGGGCGAAGGTTCCCATGATCCTGGAGACACCCAAGGAGGGGTCCTTCAGAGGTCGGCCATGGGACGCCGAGAATGCCGCCCGTCTTCGCGCGCTGGCCAGGAAGGGCGCCCGCCGCACAACCCACACGGTCGTCATGCTGCTGCTGGCCCTGCTTCCAGCGCTCACCGCCTGCAAGACGCGGACCCTTGAACAGATCCGTGGCGAACAGCCCATGCCCATGGCACCGGCGGGTGGCGGTCCTGCCAGGCCCAGCCCCGCAGAGGATGCCACACTGACCAAGGCCAGGTCCCGTCTGGAGCGTGGCGACTACGACGCCGCACTGGCACTCTTCGAGGAGGTGCTCAGGGAGAATCCAAAGCTTCCGGATGCATGGGTCGGGGTGGGTGACGTGCACACGGACCTGCGACAGTGGGAACAGGCGGAGTCGGCCTACGCCAACGCGGTCGGTCTGGACACCCAGAACTTCGACGCCCACTTTG
>JBILWQ010000163.1:0-4977 GCA_044369805.1 Phycisphaerales bacterium | reverse complement strand
CGCCAGATCGGCGAGCGCGCGAGCGATCTGCTCGACCGCATCGTGAAGTTCGCCGAGCACCTGCAGGGGGTCGGCAAGGGGCTCGAGACGGCGGTGAAGGGCTACAACCAGGCGGTGGGCTCGTTCAACACGCGGCTGCTGCCGGGGGCGCGTGCCACGGCGGAGCTTGCGCACCGGCAGGATGCGGCGCCCACCGAAGTGAAGGCGGTGGAAGCGGCTGTGCGAGGCGACGTGGCCGAGCTTCCCGCGAGCAACGGCTGATTCGATTCCGGTCTGCCGCTCAGCGGGCGCGGCGACGTTCGGGCACGGTCTTGCCCTCGACGTTGGCCAGGTACCGCCGCGTGGCCTCGGGCACCACGGTCCACATCTTCATGCAGAAGACCAGCCCCAGCACGGCGAAGGGCAGCAGCACCATGGGCCAGAGCGACCAGCTGACGCTGCTCGCGTAGCCGATCACGAACGACTGGATCGCGCTGCCCACGTAGGCGAAGGCGTCGGCGATGCCCGTGGCCGTGGCGGCGGCCTTCTTGCCGCCGAAGTCGGCGGTGGCCGTGCCGGACATGATGCTGTGCACGCCGATGACCGCCATCATCATGGCGATGCAGCAGATGCCCACCACCACGGGGCGCCAGCCCACCAGCTGGCCCAGCAGGCCCTCGCCGGCTGGCGGCAGCTCCAGCGGCTTGCCCGCGTTCGAGGCCGGCAGGAACTGCAGGCAGAGGAAGCCGATCATGAGCGCCGAGGCGACCATCATGATGCCTTCCATCAGGCCGGCGGACGGTGCGCGGCGGCTTTGGAAGAAGCGATCGCTCACCCATCCGGCGGCGAATCCGCCCGCGATGCCGGTGACGCAGCCCCAGAAGCCCCAGTTGCCGGTGATCATGGGCACGCCCAGGCCGGTCTCCTTGGCGAACACCTGGTACCACTGCAGCACGCCGTTTCGCAGCACGCCGCTGGTCAGCTCGATCACGCCGATGATGAGAATGATGCGGTTGCTGAAGATTCGCTTGATCAGCGACCAGTACCCGGCCGGGTGTGACTGGCCGTCGTCGCTGCTGGCGTCGGCCGTGTCCAGCGGATCGAAGCCGGCCTGATCGGGCGTGTCCTTGAGCATGATCACGTCGATCAGCGCCCAGAAGCCCATGATGATGGCGGGGATGACGAAGATCAGCCACAGGGCGGGAATCTGTCGGCCATCGAGCGCGAAGAAGTAGTTCAGGATCTCGCGCACCATGCCCGGCTTGTCGGGCTGCTTCACGGCCACGGCGTCGGCGATGGCGCCGCCCCAGTCGAAGGCGAAGTACACGCCCAGCGAGATCAGCGTTCCGAAGATGGCTCCGAACGTGCCGCGCTCGCGCACATGGAACCAGAAGCTCTTCACCTTGATCGTGCTCACGGCGCCAAAGCTCTGGAAGAGCATGTTCATGCCGTAGAGCACCGAGAAGGCCCAGAGCAGGTTCACCTGCAGCTTCCCGTGCAGGAACAGGTAGAGCGTGCCTGCCATCAGGGCGTTCATGAGCGCCGATCCGATGGCACCGATCAGGATGCCTCGCTTTCCGCCGATGCGGTCGACCAGCGGGCCGTTCAGGGCGAGCGACGCCGCGTAGACGGTGAAACCCACGCCCCCGATGAAGCCGAAATCCTCCTTGCTCAGTTGTTCCCCGAGCGCGTTCTTGGCGACCGTCAGGTTGTAGCGCCCCATGTACAGGAACGCGTAGGTCATGCCCAGCGGGAACCAGTTCAGGAACCGCCGCCACATGAACCTTCGCGTGTGCCCGATGGGGTTCGTCAGGAAGTAGGCCGTGATGATGTAGGCCAGGGCCAGGCTGACGAGGAAAAGGGTCATGGGGTGAGGATCTCCAAGGATCGATGGACGAACGCGTCGGGTCGAGGATAGCGGTCGACAACAGGTCATACGCCCTCTGGCGCACGATGTAGGCTCGCTCCATGCCTCGCTTCAAGAACCGGTCCTGGCTTCCGTCGCTGCTCGCGACGTCGTGCCTGCTGTTCGCCTGCCATTCCGTGCCGCAGGCAACCCCGGTGGCAGTCGAGGTGCGTTCCATCACCCCGCCGAACCTCGATGCTCCGCACCTGGGCGAGCGCATCCTCTGCTATCGCCCCATGCGACACGGTTCCCCGAACATGAGCGTGCAGCAGTTGGGCGGCCAGACCATCGCTCACGACTATGGTCACGGAGGCAGTGGATGGACGCTGGCCCCAGGTTCCGCGAAGCACGTGATTGACCTTGCCGAACGTGCCCCTGAACGTGCTGGCCGGCCCAGGTCAGAGCCCGTGGTGGTGGTTGGCGGCGGCGTGATCGGCCTCTTCACCGCCTACGAGCTGGTGCAGCGGGGCTACACGGACGTCACCGTGGTCGCGGATCGCTTCGATGGGCTCACCTCGCACAATGCGGGCGGTTTGCTGGCTCCGGTCAGCATGAACAATGATCCGGCCATGCAGGCGGTCATCGACCGCATCGGCGTGGATGCCTACCGCTTCTACGCGGCCGTGGCTCGCGGCGAGCATCCCGAGTTCCGCGGCGGTGCGGTGATCATTCCCGCGTATTTCGAGCGACGCGATGACTCGGGTCTCGAGCCCTACGTGGGTGTGGTCATGAAGCCCGCGAAGGACGTGGTGCTCGATTTCGGCAACGGCACGCGGCGCAACATGGTGGCCTACGACGACGGCATCTTCATAGACACGGCCGTGATGATGAAGGGCCTGCGTGACTGGCTGGGTTCACGTGTGCGTTTCGAGCAGCGCAAGGTGGAGCGGTTCTCCGAGCTGAAGGCTTCGCTGGTCTTCGATTGCGCCGGCCTCGGCTCGGGGGCCCTCAACGGTGACGCCAAGATGGTGTCGGTGCAGGGCCATCTGATCATGCTGAAGGACCAGCGGCCTCAGGACCTGCAGCACATGATCCTGGTGTACTTCGACGAGGGTCGCACCGAGGTGGGCCAGAAGGTCAAGCGGTCCTTCTACATCTTCCCCAAGCATCTGCCCGGCACCGGTCCCGACGACGTGGGCGTGGTGGGGGGCACCTTCGTGGAGGGCGCGACTGGCGACACGCCCAACAGGAAGGAGTTCGACCTGATGCTCGAGGGGGCGAAGCGGTTCTACGGCATGTGAAGAGTCTGGTCGGACCGCAGCCTGCCGATGGTGCGGGCTTGCGTTGATTCGGGCGAACGGCTTCGCCGCCACTGCGGAGGCAACCATCGCGCCAGGGGCCATCATCGGCTCCACCATGCGGATGAGCGTGAAGGCTCAAGGCGGACGGCAGCCACAGCCCCCGGTGGACTGCACCTTCGAGGGAGGCCTGCCGCTGGGGCGCGGCAGGCAGGGCCCTCATGAGGGCAGGACAAAACCTGAAGTCAAGCGGAGCGGTTTGGCGTGACGGCTCCGGCAGCTTCCTTTCCCGGAGGGAAGGAAATCTGGCTGGAAAGCTTCAGCGTGCGGTCGTGCCAAGCAGGCTCCGCACCGCATCGTGACACAGTTGGGACACGGGCTGGGGCCTTGCGCGTGGTTGGGAAGCTCGGCGTAAGGAAAAGGCCCGCGCTCGGGGCGCGGGCCTTGAGAAGTGCCGAAGGGCGGACTCGAACCGCCAACCTGAGCGTTATGAATGCTCCGCTCTAGACCAGTTGAGCTACTTCGGCGAAGGGTGAAGATTCTAGCGGCAACGCCTACCGGCCCGCCACCGCCGCCACGGCCACCGGGGCCGGCAGCCAGCGCGTGATGGCCGGGTCGCGGGCCGCGTCCGGGTGTCTGCGGGCGATCGCCGCCGCCACCAAGCCCATGAACATGGGCTGCGGCCGCAGCGGCCGGCTGGTCAGTTCCGGGTGGAACTGCGCGGCGATGAAGCAGGGGTGATCGGACGGCGAAAGTTCGAGCACCTGCATGATCGGCTGCGTGGGGTGCTTGCCGCTGAAGTGCAGGCCCGCCAACTGCAGCTGATCGATGAACGCGGGCTCCACCTCGTAGCGGTGGCGGAAGCGCTCGCGCACTTTCGTGGCACCGTAGAGCCGCGAGGCGAACGAGTCCGGCTCGAGCGCCACTTCCTGGCCACCCAGGCGCATGGTGCCGCCCATGATGCCCTCGAGTCGCTTCTGGTCAGGCAGCTCGCTGATGACCGCATGTGCCGTGGCCGGATCGAACTCGGTGCTGTTGGCATCGGCCAGGCCCAGCACGTTGCGGGCGTACTCGATGACGGCCATCTGGAACCCCAGGCAGATGCCCAGGAAGGGCAGCTTGTGCGTGCGGGCATGCTCCACGCAGCGGATCTTGCCTTCGACGCCGCGCTGCCCGAAGCCACCCGGCACGATGATGCCGTCCACGTCGCGCAGTGCCTCGGCCACCTTGGCAGGGGTGTCGAGGCTGCTGGTGTCCATCCACTGCAGCTCGACCGCCGCGTTCAGGTGGATGCCGCAGTGCTCGATGGCCTTGTCGATGCTGGCGTAGGCATCGCGCAGGCTGGCGTACTTGCCCATCACGCCGATCTTCACCTTGCGGCTGCGCGGACTGGCCAGCCTGGCGCTGAAGTCGTTCCAGGCGCGGCGCGCGGTGTCCTCGCGGGTCACGTCCACGCGGTCATGCAGGCCCAGGATGGAGAGAATCTCGCGGTCGAGCCCGTTGGTCCGCATGGCGTCCGGGATCACGTAGATGCTCTCGCGGTCGTGCATGCTGAAGATGCGCTTCATGGGCACGTTGCTGAACATGCCGATCTTCTGCATCACCTTCTCGTTCACCGGGTTGGTGGCGCGGCAGGCGATCACGTGGGGCTGCACGCCACTCTCCATGAGCCGCTTGATGCCCAGCTGCGCCGCCTTGCTCTTCTGCTCGCCCAGCGTGGCGGGCTCCAGGATGTAGGTCAGGGCCACGAAGCAGGTGCTCTCGGGACCCTCCTCGAAGGCCAGTTCGCGCAGCGCCTCGATGTAGAAGCCGTTCTCGTAGTCGCCCGCGGTGCCGCCGACCTCGACGAAGACC
>JBILWQ010000162.1:0-5002 GCA_044369805.1 Phycisphaerales bacterium | reverse complement strand
CCAGAACTTTTCAACGTTCACGGCTTCGGTCCTCCAGCGGGTTTTACCCCACCTTCAACCTGCCCATGGGTAGATCAACCGGTTTCGCGCCTATCCCCTGTGACTATTCGCCCTTGTCAGACTCGGTTTCCCTTCGGCTCCGCCGCGTAACGGCTTAGCCTTGCCACAGAGAATAACTCGCCAGCTCATTATGCAAAAGGCACGCCACAAGCCCGTAGGCCCGTGACCGCTGTGTAAGCACACGGTTTCAGGTGCTTTTAACTCCCCTTGTCGGGGTGCTTTTCATCGTTCAGTCGCCTTACTTGTTCACTATCGGTCGTCAAGGAGTACTCAGGCTTGGAGGGTGGTCCCCCCATGTTCAAGCCAGGTTTCTCGAGCCTGACCCTACTTGAAGCCATTCCCAGATTCATGGATACAGGGCTGTCACCTTCTTTGGCCGGTCTTTCCAGACCGTTCGACATTCCTCTGGTTCGTCCGCTTTCGCTCGGCGCTACTTACGGAGTCGCGGTTGCTTTCCTTTCCTGCAGCTACTGAGATGTTTCAGTTCGCTGCGTTCGCTTCACGAGCCCTATGCATTCAGGCCCGGATGACCTTGCGGTCGGGTTGCCCCATTCGGAGATCCCAGGATCGAAGCTCGGTTACCAGCTCCCCTGGGCTTATCGCAGGTTCCTACGTCCTTCATCGCCTCTTGACGCCAAGACATCCACCGTGTGCCCTTTCACGCTTGGCCACGTCGACCGGATGCCGTCGGACAGACTTGCGTCTGGCCGGCGATCTCTGATCGACGCCCACACCGGCCCCCTTTGCTTTCAGGACCGGTGACCTGCTAATTGCGCCTAGACGAACGCGACCAGCAGGCAGCATCTACAAGCTTCTCGATTCGGTGCTTGCCATCGGTCGCACACGTGTTGACGCGGGCCCAGCCCGCACACGCGTGCGACTTCAACCATCGTGTCTCATGCACTTGTCACAGAGCGACGGCTTTCGCCGTCCCAGCACGGGTTCGCCGTGTCGGGCCGAGCATTGTAACGAAGCCCGGATGGCTGTCAAGCCCACGGCGAAACGTGATTTTTCGGGTTTCCGGGGCCGGCCCCCTGCCGATCTCAGCCGCCCTTGGCGGTCGATGGAGCCGAGCCGCTGGTGCCGGAAGTCTCGGCAGCGGAAGCCTTTGCCTCCAGGGCCCGACGAGCCTGCGCTGACCAGTCCACGGAAGAGCGCCTGACATCGAGGCCCTTGCCCCCCAGGGGAGCCACGACCACGAGCACGGGGCGTTCCCCGGGATCTTTCGCGGAAGCCTTGCTGTCCTTCGCGTCTCGCGAGGATCGGAGGCTGCCCGCCGCGTCTTCGAGCACGGCGACGACGAACCACTCGCCCTCGAGCGAGGTGCCGAGTTCACGCCCCGAGAACTTGGCCCCGAGGAGATCGCCGGGCTCGACGGTCTCGACCTTCTCCTTCCAGACGCCATCGATGAGACGGAACACCTGCACGCTGCTTGCGCCGAGGCTCTGGGAACCGGCGCTCACCGTTCCGTTTCGAACGAAGAAGGCGCTTGGTGACTGGGCCCGGACCTCAACCCATGCCGAGGCCTCGGTCAGGATGTCATCGCCCCATTCGGTGTCGAGCTTCCGCTGCTCCGGAACCAGCAGCTTGCTGCGTCCCAGGAAGGGATTCAGGATGGCCAACTGGCATCGGTAGCGATATTCCGCGCCGGGGCGAACGCTCCAGTCGTGCGTCCACACGAGCACGGAGTCGTCAGCATTCAGGTTCAGGCCATCGCCCCCAAGCGACGCCTCGGGATCCCGCGGCGCAGCCGCAGCGGCATCGATCTTGGGCAGCTTGCTCTGGATCTGAGCGGTCAGCGTCTTCACCTGCTCGTTGAGGTCGTCGAGGCGTCGCGTCAGCCGCTCACGGAGCCGAAGGCTTGCGGCATCGTCGTTGCCGGGACGCGTGGCACCGCCACCCGGTCCACCGCCACCGGGACCGCCTCCGCCCTTGCCACCACCCTTGCCCGAATCGCCACCGCCCTTGCCGCCTGACGGGGGCTTGCGGTACTCGCCCCCAGCCGCCGCGAGGTCGCTCTCGGTCTTGGCCTTGTCGGCCTCGACCTTGCGGAGACGGGCACGAAGCTCGACGACCTCGGTTGGCTCGGAGGCCTCCGCGGCCTGCGCCGAACCCGAGGCCGTCGGGTTGGGCACCTTCCCGCCCGAAAGCTCGAAGAATGCGGGCTGCAGGATCTTCCGCTGCAACGCGGGGTCGCTCCGCATGGCCTCGAAGACCGTGGTGGGGTCCGTGATCTCCTCGCCTCGGAAGACCCGACGTCCCTCCGAAGCCACGATGGGCACCAAAGTGCTTGGCCCCCACTTCCCGTCGGGCTGCCGCTCCTGACGCTCGAAGACCACGTCGATGATGGTGATGGTGCCATTGCGCCAGGATGCGGGCACCGCGGCACGGGATGGCGTGGCCTTCTCCTGGGCCTTCTTGAATTCCTCGCGGATGGCCTTCAGATCCACCGTGGCCGCTGGCATGGCGCAGATGACGTTGCGGTCACCCTTGGCCCATTCGGGTCGCTTGTCCAGCGACTGGAGGAAGCGGTCGAGATCGGTCTCCTTCTTCTCACCGGACTTCTCACCGGATTCTCCGGCTTCCGGCCTGGTTTCCTTGGGCGCGGCGACGCAGCCCTCCCACTGCAGCACCGGGCTGACCATGGACACGGGGCCGAACTTGGGTTCGTGATACCAGCGCTCGCGACCGGCGAGATCCGAGCTGAAGAGACGAGAGGCCACCGCGGGACCCGCCTTGGGCAGCGGCCCCTTGCCAGCCACGCTCGCACCGAAGGCCTCGTCGGCCCTCGCCTGTGCATCCTGGCGAATCCGGGCCATGGCCTTCTCGCGATCCTCCTCGCTGGCGTCCGAGGCTGCACCGGCGTCGGCCAGTCCAAGGCTTTCGGGAACTTCGGAGGCCTGCTGCTTGGCCGCGACCGCATCGGCCTTCTTGCGGAGTTCGACATCGACCTGCGCAAGCCGGACTTCCCGGCCACCCAACTTGACCGTGCCCTGCCCCCAGTCCATGAGGTCCCAACCGACCCAGGCGGCCATGCCCAGACCCACGACCCCGAAGGCGATCTTCTCGAAGTGACGCTCGAAGATGTTGATGTTCCTCATGGCGGCGATCCTTGCGGGCCTCAGCCCTGGGGGGTTCCCTCGGCCGGCGCCGCGCTGTCGGCGGCCGGCTCCTTGGGCGCGGGTCCGGCGGTGTTGAGCGCCTTCCGCATGGGTGCGGGCATGCGTTCGGTGACCCACTCACGGAACCAGACCGACTGGAGGGTGAGCGTGACGTCGCTGCAGGGCTGCGGACCGTAGACGTAACCCTGCTTGGCGGCCGCGAAGGCGTCCACCGGAGCCATGGTCAGGCCGGAGACGCTGATGAAGTTCTGCCTCGCCAGCCCATCGATCAGCCGAGGAATGGCGGCGGTCTCGACGATGACGCGGAGGCGGGCGGTCCGGACGTCGAAGAGCTGGTTCGACTTGAGGCCCGTGATGGAGGCCGCGAAATCCGGTTCGATGGCGGCCTTGGGATCGATGGCCTCACCCGTGGGTCCGGCGGCTGCATCCGCGGCCTCCTCGGCGGGCGGAGATCCGCCTCCCTCGGAGCTGGCAGGCTGTCCGATGGGGGAGATCTGGAGTTCCAGGATCCGCTTCACCGGCGCAACCATGGGGCCCCGAATGGCCGCGGACGCCCCGCCCGAGGAACCACCTTCCTCGTTCACGCGGCGGATGGCCCCAAGGACATCGTCGACCAGCCAGAGATCCCACTGGAACTGGAAGAGCGTGCACAGCGCCCGATCGAAAGCGGCCGGCGTGTCCGACTTCTCGGCGGATTCCTGCGGCACGCCGGGCCAGTCGATGGCCCACGGGTCCATGTAGAAGGCGAGCTGGGCCGCGTGCTGCACCAGAAATTCCTTGCGGGCATCGATCAGGTGCTGGCCAAGGGCCTCGATCTCCCGCGGCTCCGTGATCTCGCCGCGGCTCTTCTTCCGCAAGGTGCCCACGAGATACTCCTGCTCGGCCCGCTGCACGTTCTCCAGCACCGCCGAGGGCTTGGGCGCCGTGTCGACGCCATAGGACTTCAGCAGGGCGTCGCGGAGCTTCTCCGCCGATCCGAAGCCATCCTCGCGCAGCAGGGCCACGGTGCGCTTGGATGCGTCGGCAGGAGCCGGCAACCAGGCGGCCAGCTCCGGAGCAACGCGGAGTCTGGGCGAAGCGCAGGCCTCGCCCGCGTCACAGCCGCGATTGCGACGCACTGCCTGCTCGTAGAGCGCCATGGAACCGCCCCCCAGCGAGCGGTTGTTCGCGGCCACCCGCCGGACGATCTCGTCGTTGAGCGCCATGGTCTCGCTGGCGGTGGAGCCATCGGCCTTCCGAACCTCGACCGGGACCTTCTCGGTGGCGGCGAGTTTGTCGAAGGCATCTGAGCGACGCTTGAGCTCGTTCACGATGGGCTGTCGCACAAAGTCCAGCAGCAGCCAGGCCGAAAGCGGCGCGGCCACGACCAGCGTGGCACACACCACGGGCACCCACCGGGCCTTCAGGAAACGCAGGACCTGATCGGCGATCTCCTTGAACGCCGCCTTGGCGTCCTTCTTCTTGCCTTCTTCCTCGTCGCTCATGATGCGGGCGCTCCTTCCTCGCCTGCCTTGACCGCACCGCCCCGCAGCACCGCCGTGAACCGCACGGTGCCCGAGAAGACCTTGGCGCCCGGGCCGTAGATGACCGGAAGCGACCCCAGCGGGGCCAGTTGCTCAAGATCACCGGAGGACTTCTGGACCTCGGCGGCCTGATCCGCGGAACCACCGGCTGGGGCACCCGAACCACTCCCGCTGTCCACGGGCGAGGAGGGCTTGTCATCGCTCGGCGGCACCGGACCACCGAGGCTCATGCCGCCCATGCCACCACCGGATCGGACCGTTCCGCCACCCCCGCGACGTCGGCCAGGTGCTGCGGAA
>JBILWQ010000161.1:0-5021 GCA_044369805.1 Phycisphaerales bacterium | reverse complement strand
GGACACCTGCTGCTGCTCATGGTCATGTGGCCGCTGCTGGGCGCCGTGGTGCACCCGTTGCTCCGCTTTGGCGATGGCTCCGCGGCCGCGGCTCGGGTGGCCCGGCGCGAGTCGGTCGCCGCGCGCGTGGGTGAGGTGACCCTTCTGATCGCCGGCATCACGCTCTGGTGGACCTGTGGAACCGCCGACATCGGAGCATGCGTCGCGCAGGCCTCGTCGATGGACCCGGTCATCCGAACGGTGGTGGGTCTGCTGCTGGCGGTCGCGGCCATGTCGCGGGCGGTCCAGGTTCCCTTCCATGCCTGGCTGCCTGATTCCATGCACGTGCCCACGCCCGTCTCGGCGCTCCTGCATGCGGGCATCGTGAATGCCGGCGGAATCCTGCTGCTGCGATTCGCTCCCATCCTGGTCCGGGTCCCCGAGGCATGCCTGCTGCTGTCGATCGTGGGCACGCTCACGGTGATCATTGGCTCGCTGGCCATGTCGCAGCAGGTGCGCCTGAAGCAGGGACTGGCATGGTCCACGGTCGCCCAGATGGGATTCATGGTCGTGCAGTGCGCGGTGGCCGCGTTCCCGGCCGCACTGCTGCATCTGGTGGGCCACGGTGCCTGCAAGGCTCTGGCGTTCCTCCGCTCAGGAGCTTCGCCTGCCGCGACTCGACCGGCCGGGACGGCGGTGATGCATCTGACCCTGCTTGTGCTCGGCACCGCTTCGGCCATGCCGTCCATGTGGCTGGCGGAGCGGTGGACGGGCTTCTCGCCGTGGCACACGCCGGGCGCGACGGCTCTTGCGGCAATCGTGGCCCTGGCGGTGGGGCAGACGTGGATGCTCGCATGGGCCGCCGTGACACGCACCATTCGCGCCGTGATGCAAGGGGTGGGCATCTCGGTCCTCGCCTCGCTGGCGGTGCCTCAGCTCTGCTTCGGGCTCTACCGTGGCGCGGGCATGTTCCTGGCACCGGTGCTGGGTGAACTGCCCGCACCCTCGGGACCGCTCGCCACGCTGACGGCCGCCCTGCCCGCTGCAGCGATCACGCTGCTTGTGCTGACTCATGCCCTGCAGCCCTGGTTGGTTCGCTGGTCAAGGTGGCGATCCCTGCTGGTGCAGGCTCGTGCAGGCTTCCATCTGGGTCGCCTGACGGACCGTGCACTCATGTCCCTGACGAACTCGAACACCAGGTCGGAGATCCAGCATGCCTGAGACCATGTCGCCCCCGGAAGTCCGCACCGAGATCATCGCCGACATCGACCGCGTCTGCCTGCTGGTCCCGCCCCTGTGGGAACTTGATGGCTTCGTCGCCGTGAATCCGTTCCTCGGCTTCGGATCGGTGCCGGTCGACGAGGCCGCCCGCGCCATGGCGGATGCCATGGATGCACAGGTGCTGCCACCCATGTCCCACTTCCGCCACCTCTGGCGCCAGGGTGAGTTCGACGGAGCGGATCTGGACCGGGCCGCCGAGGTGATCGGCATCGGTGTCATCCACCTTCGGGCCATGCTGAGTGGCGAAGCGGCCATACCCATGCGCCTTCGAGAAGCCGTGCTCACGCAAGCGGAGCAGATCGACCGAAGGGAGGGCAGCGAGTGGGAGACCAGCCTTCGGGAGCATGTCGCCACGTGGTGCGCCGTGTTTGCGAGCCGGCGGCGCGACGGTCAGGCTGTGGATGCCGGCCTGTTCGAGGGCTGGCTTGCGGATGCCGCCGTGGATCGCTCGCTCGAGCTGGCCGGGTTGGCCGGATTCCGTCGCTGGGTCGCGGGCCTGCCGGTTGATCCCGTGCAGGCCATCGAGCGGATGGTGGTTCGTCTGGGTGTTCCGGCATGGCAGCGCCAGGCCTACCTCTATCGACTGCTTTCGGGCGTTCATGGCTGGGCCTCGCAGGCCCGCCGCTGGGCATGGGCCATCGACCGTGACGACCCCGGCCTGGTGCGCGAGATCCTGGCGGTGCGCATCTGTCTGGACGCGGCGGTCGTGGAATTGGCGCCGCTGGCCAATCCTTGCCCGGGCGCCGAGATCCGCCCGGTGGCCGTGGAGGACGAGCGCATCCGCCTTGCGCTGCAGGACGCGCTGGAGGATGCCAAGGCGAGGACCTTCGCCGGCAGGTTCCTCATGCCGGGCCGCACGTCTCCAGCCCGGCCGGCCCTGCAGGCCGCCTTCTGCATCGATGTGCGTTCCGAAGTGCTTCGTCGTCACCTCGAGGCGGCATGCGAAGGGCTGGAGACGATCGGTTTCGCGGGCTTCTTCGGCGTGGCCATGCGATGGCATGGTCGTGGGGGCTCCGGGGATCGCTGCCCCGTGCTGCTGCGACCCTCGGTGCACGTGCTCGATCAGGCACATGGTGCGCAGCACCCTCCGTGTTCGCTCCCGGCCTCGATGATGCGCGTACCCGGAGCCTCCTTTCCGGCCGTCGAGATGCTCGGGCTCGGGGCACTGGCGACGCTGCTGCGTCGAGCACTGCGTTCGATCCGCAGGCGGCCGCGTCCGGAGGAAGTCCTCGCGCTCGAGGGCGTGCTCGAGCGTTCGATCGACGGTGCCACGCAGGTGGAGATGGCCGCCGCCATCCTGGCGGGCATGAGCCTGCACGACCGCTTTGCCCGGCTGTTCCTGCTGTGCGGCCATCAAGGTCGCAGCGAGAACAATCCGCATGCGGCCTCGCTCGATTGCGGTGCCTGCGGCGGTCGGGGCGGCGCCCTGAACGCCAGGCTGGCCGCTCGCCTGCTCAATGACGCATCGGTGCGTCAGGGCCTTCGGGATCGCGGTGTTCAGCTGCCCGCGGACACCCGCTTCGTGGCTGGTGTTCACGAGACATCCACCGACGAGATCACGCTGCTCGATGTGGCGGACGTGCCCGCCTCGCACGCCGCGGATCTGGCCTCGCTTCTGCAGGCCCTGCAGCAGGCGGGTCAGGCCACTCGCCGGGAGCGTGCCCGTGGCATGGGAATTCAGCTCCCGGATCAGGACCTGCTGGAGGGCCTTTCGGCTCGTGGCGGCGACTGGTCGCAGACCCGTCCCGAGTGGGGGCTTGCTCGCAACGCCATGTTCGTGGCGGCGCGCAGGGGCCGAACCTCGCGATGCGACCTGGAGGGCCGGGCCTTCCTGCATGACTACGACGCGTCGCGCGACGCGGACGGCTCGGTGCTCTCGCTGATCCTGTCCGCGCCCATGGTGGTGGCCTCGTGGATCAACCTGCAGTACTTCGCCTCGACCGTGGACAACCGGACCTTCGGCTCGGGCGACAAGATGCTCCACAACCGCGTGGGCGACCTGGGTGTGGTGGCCGGCAACGGCAGCGATCTTCGCTCGGGACTGCCGCTGCAGTCGGTCCAGGGCCCCGATGGCCGGTGGTTCCACGACCCGATCCGCCTGCAGGTGTTCGTGGAGGCCGGGACCGCCGCCATCGACCGCGTGCTGCAGTCCCAGCCCGCCGTCCGTGATCTGGTGGAGAACGGATGGGTACGCTTGTTCGCACTCGGCCCGGACGGCGCCAGCGTGGCCCGCCGCGTGCCGGGGATCGGCTGGGAGACTTTCCTTGGCGAAGCGAGCCCGAGTGCACACGGACGGCGGGGTGGGGCGGGGCGGTCGGCGCCCGGCCTGGACCTTCCTCAGCAACCACGCGCATGTCCTGCTGCTGCTGGCCAAGGACCCCGACATCCGACTGCGTGAGGTTGCCGAGCGGGTGGGCATCACCGAGCGCGCCGTTCAGCGCATCGTGGCCGATCTGGAGCTGGACCGCTACATCGAGCGCGAACGGCTGGGCCGATGCAACCGCTATCGCGTGCACCGGGACCTGCCGCTGCGGCATCCGGTCGAGGCTCACCGGAAGATCGCCAGCCTGATTGCGCTGGTGGTCGAGGGGTGAAAGCCGTGTCAGGCGCGGCGGAGTCATGACGAGCCGCGGAGCCGACCCAGGGGAACCGGATTGGCAGCCCACGCTCCGCAGCGAGCGCCTGGTGCTTCGGCCGGTGGTCGCCGCGGATCTGGATGCGCTTCACGCGGCCGCGAGCGACCCGCTGATCTGGGCGCAGCACTCCGAAACCAACCGTCACGAGCGGGCCGTGTTCGAGCGGTTCTTCGCCGGCGCCCTGGATTCCGGAGGTGGCCTGGTGGTGCAGGAGGCCATGTCAGGCCGGGTGGTGGGCTCAAGCCGCTACTACGACTGGAAGCCGGCGGATCGGAGCGTGGTCATCGGCTACACGTTCCTGGCACGCCACCTCTGGGGCACGGGGGCGAATCGGGATCTGAAGCGTCTCATGCTGGACCATGCCTTCCGATGGGCGAGCACCGCGTGGTTCCACGTGAGCCCGGGCAACATGCGTTCGCAGCGGGCGCTTCAGGCGATCGGCGCCCGCCTTCACGGTCGCGAGCAGGTCCTGGTGGGCGGTGTGCCCAGTCCTCGGCTGATCTACCGGATCGACCAAGCCGGTTGAGCCGTCTCAGGCGCCCAGGAGCAGCACGGCCCCAACGCAGAGGATGAAGTAGGGCACCAGCGAGGCCGCCCCCGCGTAGTCCTTGGCGAGCCGCTGCCCGAAGAACAGCATGACCACGTTCAGCGTGGCCAGCCGGGCGCCCCAGAGCGCCAGCCCCTGGGCCTGGTGCACGGCCAGGTGCAGTGCTCCGGCCGCCGAGAGCGCACCCGCGGCCACTTCGGTCAGCGTGATCACCACCAGCATGGGCAGCACGGTGCCGCGCAACGGGCTCCTGGCGAAGTGACCGGTCAGCCAGCCCAGGTTGCCTCGGAAGTCGAACACCTTGTCCAGGCCCGACTGCAGGAACAGGATGGCGAGCATGGCTGAGGCCATGATCTGGGCGAAGGGCAGGGGCTTCAGCAGTTCCTCAAGCATGAACCCAGCCTAGCCGACGAACGCCCGCGCTTGCCCGAGTGGTCCGTCTTCAGACAGCGGTGCTACCCTGATCGCCTCATTCCAGTCAACTAGGAGCCGCCCATGTCCACCGCCAGCAAGTGTCCATTCTCGGGTTCGTTCCAGCGCGACACGATTGAAGGCGCCACCAACCGCACCTGGTGGCC
>JBILWQ010000160.1:0-5023 GCA_044369805.1 Phycisphaerales bacterium | reverse complement strand
CCCTGCCACGCGGCGCCGCCGTCGAACACCTCGGCGTACTCCTTCTCGAACTGGGCGCGGGTCACGTTCTTCGCCACCGCCGCGTCCACCTCGGCCTGGGTTGGCCAGATGTCCTTCAGGAAGACCGGCTTGCCGTCCTTGCCGGTTCCCAGCGCGTCCTTCGACAGGTCGATGTCCACGGTGCCGGCGATGGCGTACGCGACCACCAGCGGCGGGCTGGCCAGGAAGTTCGCCTTCACGTCCTGGTGCACGCGCGCCTCGAAGTTGCGGTTGCCGCTGAGCACGCTGGCCACCACCAGGTCGCCGTCCTTGATGGCCTTGCCCACGTGATCGGGCAGTGGGCCGCTGTTGCCGATGCAGGTGGTGCAGCCGTAGCCGACCACGTCGAAGCCGAGCTCCTCGAGCGGCTTCAGCAGGCCGCCCTGGGTCAGGTAGTCGGTGACCACCTTGCTGCCGGGGGCCAGGCTGGTCTTCACCCAGGGCTTGCGCAGCAGACCCTTCGCGCGAGCCTTCTGTGCCAGCAGACCCGCGCCGATCATGACGTTGGGGTTGCTGGTGTTGGTGCAGCTGGTGATCGCGGCGATGACCACCGCGCCATGCTTCAGCTGGTACTCGTTGCCTTCCTCGTCGCGCACCGCGACGGCGTGCGGCTCGGCCATGACCGAAACGCCCATCTCGCCGTTGCCGGAGCCAGAACCCACCGGCACCTTCGCCGACGCCGCGCTCTTCTCGAGGAACTTCGGCAGCTCCTTCCGCCAGCCGGCCTTCATGGCCGACAGCGCCACCCGATCCTGCGGCCGCGCCGGGCCCGCAAGCGCGGGCTCGATGGTGCCCAGATCCAGCTCGAGCGTGTTCGTGTAGCGGATGTCCGCCTTGTCGTCCCGCCACAGCATGTTGGCCTTGCAGTAGGCCTCGACGGTCTTCACCTGCGCCTCGCTGCGGCCCGACAGCCGCATGTACGCCAGGGTCTGCTCATCGACCGGGAAGAAGCCCACCGTGGCGCCGTATTCGGGGGCCATGTTGGCGATGGTGGCGCGGTTGGCCAGGCTCATGCCCGCCAGACCCGGCCCGAAGAACTCGACGAACTTGTTCACCACACCGAACTTCCGGAGCATTTCCGTGATGCGGAGCACCAGGTCGGTGGCGGTGGTGCCTTCCGGCAGCGAACCGGTCAGCTTCACGCCGACCACCTCGGGAATCAGCATGCTGATGGGCTGGCCCAGCATCACGGCCTCGGCCTCGATGCCACCGACGCCCCAGCCCACCACGCCCAGGCCGTTGATCATGGTCGTGTGGCTGTCGGTGCCCACGCAGCTGTCCGGGAAGAGCGTGCCTTCGCGCTCCCACACCACCTTCGCCAGGTACTCCAGGTTCACCTGGTGCACGATGCCCGTGGCCGGAGGCACCACGCTGAAGTTGCGGAAGGCCTTCTGGCCCCACTTGAGGAACTCGTACCGCTCGTTGTTGCGCTCGAACTCCAGCTTGCCGTTGATGCTCAGGGCCGCGGCGCTGGCAAAGGCGTCCACCTGCACGCTGTGGTCGATCACCAGGTCGCACTGCACGAGCGGATTCACCTTCGCGGGGTCGCCGCCCAGACGCTTCATGGCGTCGCGCATGGCGGCCAGGTCGACGACGCAGGGCACGCCCGTGAAGTCCTGCAGCACCACGCGGCCAGGCATGAAGGGAATCTCATCCTCGCCGGGCTTCGTCGGGTCGTAGCGGCAGATCTTCTCCACATGCTCGCGAGTCACGGTCACGCCGTCGCAGTTGCGAAGGCACGCCTCGAGCAGCACGCGGATGCTGTAGGGCAGGCGATCGATCGCCCCGAGGCTCTTCAGCGCCTCAAGCCGGTAGTAGGTGCGATCACCCGTGGGGGTCTTCAGGGTGGCCCGAGCGCCGAAAGGATCGTGATTCGCCATAGAACCGCCATTCTAGGAGGGCCGGGCAAGACGGCCCGCCCGTCAGGCCCGGCTCTTCATGACCAGTTCAGGCCGGGGTGCCTGGACGATGCTTCCCGGAGGCACGCTCTGCGTCAGGAACACGCCGCCGTTGACGGTGGTTCCGTCGCCGATCACGGTGTCGCCGCCCAGGATGGTGGCACCGGCGTACACCACCACCTGATCTCCCAGCGTGGGATGACGCTTCGCGCCGCGCGACACCGGCCGCCCGGGCCCCAGGTCGGGCGTGAGGGCTCCCAGCGTGACGCCCTGATAGATGCGGCAACGCCGGCCGATCACCGTGGTCTCGCCGATCACCACGCCGGTGCCGTGATCGATGAAGAGTCCGCCCGCCACGGAAGCACCCGGGTGAATGTCGATGCCGGTGCGCCGATGCGCGGCCTCGGCAATCATGCGAGGCACCAGCGGCACGTTCATCGCGTGCAGCGCGTGGGCAAGCCGGTGGTCCACGACCGCGTGCAGACCCGGATAACAGAGAATGATCTCCTCGACCGACTTCGCGGCCGGATCCGCACGAAACGCCTCGTCGGCGTCCTCCGCCAGCAGTTCGCGGATCCCGGGAATGGCCTCGAGCAACCCGGCGATCCAACCACTCGCCCGTCCCGCATCACCATCATCCAGGGCAGCGGCACGCTCGAGTTCGGGTTTCAGCGCATCCACCAGCCCCCGGAGAGCCCGCCCAAGGAAGGGCCCCACCCCAGCGGACGCCCCATCCCGCGGTCCGAAATATCCAGGAAAGCAGATCCAGCGGAAGCAATCGCTCGCCAAGGCAAGCGAGGCCGGATCCGGGGCCGCCGGTCGCCCCAGACGGTGGAGTGTCGGCAGCGTCTCCACGCTCCGCTCGATGGCGGACAGGAACCGTTCAAGGACGACGGCGGGATCGTTCACGCGTTCGCGACTCACGGGCAACGGTCACCGGGCCGGGTGCTCGAACACGCCGCGACCGCTCTTGTCGCCCAGACGCCCCGCCTGCACCAGCTGTCGAAGCAGCGGGCACGGGAAGAACTTCGGGTTCCCCAGTTCCCGGTGCAGCACCATCATGATGTCGTGGCAGACGTCCAGGCCGATGAAGTCGGCCAGCCGCAGCGGCCCCATCGGGAAGTTGCAGCCCAGCTTCATGATCTGATCGATCTCCTCCGGACCGGCCACGCCCTCCATCCAGGCATGGAAGGCCTCGTTGATCATGGGCATCAGCACCCGATTGCTCACGAAGCCCGCACGGTCATTCGCCGGAATGGGCGTCTTGCCCATGGCCTTCGCCAGTTCCACCGTCCGGCGGGTCGTCTCCTCGGTCGTGGCCAGGCCCTTGATCACCTCCACCAGGGCCATGACCGGCACCGGATTGAAGAAGTGCATGCCGATCACGCGGCCGGCGTCCGCACCGACCACTGCCGCCAGATCCGTGATGCTGATGCTGCTGGTGTTGGTGGCCAGCACGGCCGGAGCGGGAAAGGCCTGCTGCATCTGGCGGAAAATGGCCTTCTTCACCTCCACGTTCTCGGTGGCCGCCTCCACCACCCAGTCGGCGCCTCGGGCTGCATCCATACTGCCCACGTAGTCGATCCGGCCGAGCGCCGCGTCTGCGTTCGGTCTTGTGATCCGCTGCTTCTCCACGGCTCGATCGAGTGTCTTGCGGTGGTAGCCCCTGGCCCGATCGAGTTGCTCCGGCTTCACGTCAACCTGCCAGACCCGAAGCCCAGCCTGTGCGGCCGTCAAGGCAATGCCCGATCCCATGGTGCCTGCACCGATCACCGCCAGTGATTCGACTTTGGATGAGCTCATCGGATCGATCTCCTTGCTGCGTCGCAGGCTAGCGAAGTCCCTGAGACGCCACCGCAAATGTCTCATAAAAACAATGTTGAATCGATCCAGAATCCGATTCGATCGGTTCGATCATCCGAAAGTCCCTTCTGGCCTCGAGCCCTGTCTCTGCATGAAGGAACTGCAAAATGCAGGCGGAATCCTTTTCTTTTTACTTGAGCGCCTCAAAACCCGTGGCACAGTGACGATGCTGGTTGTTCCCGACCGCGTGACGGAAGTTCCCCTCCCCGCGCAGTCATCCGTTCTCGTTCCCTGACCCCTGTGGGTCGTTTCCCTCTGTTGTCACAGAAAGGTTCCCCAATGCGTAACTCGACTCTGCTGGCCTCGGCTGTTGCCGCGGGCCTGGCCTCCTCGGCACTCGCCACCATCACGGGCAACGCCCTGTTTGGTGACAGTTACCTCGTCGTGGACGGTGCCAAGACCTACTCGGTCATGGATGTCTACATCAAGTCCAACAACTCCGCTGACATCGTTTCCAGCGTGTACGGCGTCTCCGCTTACAAGGCCTCGTGGGTGCAGAACCAGAGCAAGGCCTTCAAGCATGCCGGCAACAGCTCCTGGAACCCGAACTACACGGGCTCGGCCGGTGCAGCGTGGGACAGTTTCGTGACCGCCGGCATGCGGAATCAGACGGCGGATGAGTACGGCGCTACCCCCATCGCCCTCACGGCCGATCCTGGCTTCAGCAACCTGAACACGGCCAACGCCTCCCGCATCACGGGCTCCGGAACCGGCAACGGTCCTGGCTGGTACCCCGCGGCCGGCGCCACGGCTGCCACCAACCCCTTCTGCGTGGTCGGCTACTACAACGGTGCGTCGAACCTGGCCAAGGCCACCTCGACCATCGCTGGCAACGGCGTGGCCGCTGGCAGCAGCCTGAACAACATGTTCATGATCGCCCGTCTGGCCATCGACACGGCTGACATGACCGCTCCCGGCGACTACACCGTGACGATCAAGTTGGCCATGACCGGCGTCAGCAACGGTGCAACCGTGACCGGATCCACCAACGCGAGCTTCCGTGTCAACACCACGCTGACGTTCGCCGCGATCCCGGCCCCGGGTGCCGTGGCCCTCATGGGCCTGGCGGGCCTGGTTGCCCGTCGCCGCAAGTGAACTGAACCCAACAAGGGCAGAACCTGCCCTGTGACAAGCACTTGGAAGGGGGCCTCTCCGGAGGCCCCCTTCTGCTTTTTGGCCTCCCCGGAGCTCCATGTCAAGGGATTGTCAATCCCCGTTGTTGC